>JAPSGG010000183.1 GCA_031177845.1 Chromatiales bacterium | reverse complement strand
GGCGATCACCTCAGGCCTATCCACGCTAATGCTCAGTAAACCGAACCCACCTGTACTGAGAGACCCCGACACGGGCAAATTCCTCGGCAATCTCGACCCGCCAGAAGACCCGAACTCAACCCATGACCCGGTGGGCATCTACGGCAGTTTGTAGAGCCTCGACTCGGTTAATAATCCTTACGGCCCGTATGGCAGCCCCTACAGCCCCAGGCGCCGGTGCAGCCAATCGCGCCCATCATAACCGATACAACCCGTTCAACCGCCGTGCGTGGATCGCTAGAAATCAGCAATTCTGAACGGTTTGAGGCAGTTCGTCATTTGACCGATAAACATTATTCCTCGCTTGAGCGCATTCTAAGACGCTTGGTCTGTTAGTACGGCCATTTGTCGAGATTGCTCCAACTTGATCTATTATCGAAAGCGGCATCAAATTTTTGACACGCGAAGAGAATCTCTCGCTTGCGGGCGGCGCCTCCCTTAACCCATTCAAATTCAAGTCCTAGCTTTTCAAGACTCTCACCTACAACAATCCCCATTCCGGTGGGGCCGTCAAATTCACTAGATGCGATCTGTCTTGCAAAATCACACTTGTCCCCGATGAGGATGGCATCTTCTGCGGGTATGGCGGAAACGCCGTAGTTTAGGCAGGCTGTTAGACCGAAAATGCATGATAAAGACATATTTCCCTCAATCGGATTCTAATGTGATACGTCATCGGCTGGTTCTGGAAAGGCAAGTTGGTCTATTGTGGTGACACTCGAGGGCGGGCACCTTAGTCTTCATCCTTGCCAAGCAACGGGTAATGCCTCTACAGAAAGTAGTATCCGGCGGACAGACCGGCGCGGATCGCGCGGCACTCGATGCTGCGCTGGAGGCCGGCTTTCCTTGCGGCGGCTGGTGTCCGCTCGGTAGAAAGTCGGAAGACGGCGTCATTGACAAACGGTACCCGCTGGTTGAGCTGTCCAAGGGAGGCTAGGCAGCGCACGCTGCGAAGAGGTCGGCAGACCTCTCGCGGTTCGCTATCGAGACATTTGTGTGATTGTGCGTTGTGGATAATATTATCCAGGCCATAACTTCAAAGCTGAGTCAGAACTGAGCCGAGAGATCTCCTCTGGCATGGCTAAGATCGCGGTACTCGTAGCTGAAATGAGCGCGGTCGAGCCGCGGATGGCCGGGCGCTTGCGTTAGACTTATCAAGATCATGGCGAAGAACATTGCGCAAAAAATTATCGACGATCATCTGATCGAGGGCAGCCTTAAGCCAGGGGAGGAGATCGGAATCAAGATCGATCAGACCCTGACCCAGGACGCCACCGGCACGCTGGTGATGCTGGAGTTCGAGGCCATGCAGATCGCGCGCGTGAAGACGGAGCTGTCCGCGCAGTACATCGATCATAACCTGATCCAGGCCGATGCCAAGAACGCCGACGATCACCTGTTCCTGCGCAGCGCCTGTCTCAAGTTCGGTGTTTGGTATAGCCGCCCCGGCAACGGCGTCAGCCATCCGCTTCACATGGAGCGCTTCGGGATCCCTGGCAAGACCCTGCTGGGCTCCGACAGCCACACTTGCGCTGCTGGATCCCTAGGGATGCTTGCCATCGGCGCTGGCGGACTGGAGGTGGCGATGGCCATGGCGGGCGAACCGCTTTATCTCAAGATGCCGAAGATCATGGGCATCAGGCTGGCGGGCCAATTGCCGGAGTGGGTCAGCGCCAAGGATGTGGTCTTGGAGATGCTGCGCCGGCATGGCGTGGAGGGCGGGTACGGCCGCATCATCGAGTACTACGGATCCGGCCTGGAGTGTCTGTCCGCGATGGACCGGCATGTGATCGCCAACATGGGCGCAGAGATGGGTGCGACCACCAGCGTGTTTCCTTCCGATGACGCCGTCAGGAAATTTCTTAAGAGCCAAGGCCGAGAAGACGCTTGGCGTGAGATCCTGCCCGACGATGATGCCTGGTACGATGAGCATGATGAGCTGGATCTCTCCACCTTGGAACCCCTGATCGCGTGCCCCAGCAGTCCTGAAAATGTCGTGCCGGTGCGCGAGGTAACTGGGCGCGAAATTTATCAAGCCTATGTTGGCTCCTCGGCCAATCCGGGCTTAAGAGACTTCGCCATTGCCGCGCTGATCGTGGATGGCAAGCAGGTGGACAACCGCGTCTCTTTCGATGTCAACCCGACCTCGCGCCAGATTCTGGAGAACCTGGTGGAGATGGGACTATTCAGCAAACTGCTGCGGGCGGGCGCGCGGATGCACCAGGCCGGCTGTAATGGCTGCATCGGCATGGGTCAGGCGCCGGCCACGGGTCGCATCAGCCTGCGCACCGTGCCGCGCAATTTCCCGGGCCGCTCCGGCACGCGCGAGGATCAAGTGTACCTGTGCAGCCCGGAGACGGCGGCGGCCTCAGCATTGATGGGCGTGATTACGGATCCGCGTACGCTCAACATGGACTATCCGCGCGTCGCCGAACCCGAACAATTGATCATTAACAGCGAGATGTTGGTGGCGCCGGTCGACGACAACCGCGAGATCGCGTTGGAGAAGGGCCCCAATATCAAGCCGCTGCCCGAATTCGAGCCGCTGGCTGAGAATCTGGAAGGGCCGGTGCTGTTGAAGGTGGGCGATGATATCTCGACTGACGAGATCATGCCAGCCGGCTCCACGGTATTGCCGTGGCGCAGCAACATCCCCGAGATTGCCAAGTGGACCTTCTGGCAGATCGATGAGTCCTACTACGAACGCGCATTGAAACATCAACAGCAGGGCTCGTTCGTGGTCGGCGGCGAAAACTACGGCCAGGGCTCGAGCCGGGAGCATGCCGCGTTGGCACCCAAATACCTGGGACTCAAAGCCGTGCTTGCCAAGAGCTTCGCCCGTATCCATTGGCAGAATTTGGTCAACTTTGCGGTCCTGCCGCTGACCTTTGCCGATCCCAATGATTATGATCGCGTCGCGCAGGACGACGAGTTGTCCTTACCTGGCGTCCGCTCGGCGATCGCACAAGCTAACAGCATCAGGGTGATGAACAAGACGCGTGGCGAGGAGTACAAGCTCGAACACAGCTTGAGCAAGCGGCAGGTCCAAATGGTCTTGGAAGGCAGCCTCATCAACCTGCTGCGCAAGGGCCGCGGCCGTGACCTTCCATCCGGCTAACGTCCTTATCGTCTTGTAATTGCACAACGCTTACGCGTTCTTCGTGTGATTAGAGACCCCAAAAACATGCGCCGCGATCAACGCGGCGCATGTTTGAACATCTTTCCGGGCTGCGTAGCTGGCTTGGAACAGCCTGTCCCGCAGTTTAGCCTTGCACCTCGATGCGGCGCGGGAGCACCTTCTCCTGCTTCGGAATGCGTACTTCCAACACGCCGTTTGTGGACTTGGCCGAGATGCTTTCGGCATCGGCCGTATCCGGGAGCGTAAACCGACGATAGAAGGTACCCGACACGCGCTCGATGCGGTGGTAGTTTTCCTTCTCTGTAGCCCTTGGCTTGCGCTCGCCGCGCAGCGTCAGCACACCGTTCTCCATATCAAGCTCGATATCCTTGGGGTCTACTCCCGGAACATCTGCATGTACTACATACGCGCCGTCTTCTTCCTTGATGTCAACGGCAGGCGCCCAGGCCGCGGCTGTGACTTCGCCCCGTGTCGCGCCGCTCCCGACGCCCTCAAGACCGTTAAACACGCGTTCAATATCGCGACGCCACTGATTCATCAAGCTAGAGGGGTCGCTCTGAGTTCTGGCTAACATGGTTGCACCTCCAACGATGCAATCATTCGCTGTGAAGGCTAACGCGTGGCCACTGGAAGATATTTCAAGCGTCGGCCAGCCTACTTATAAGATGGGGGCGCCGGGAGCAAATGCAAGGTGCGAGCGGGGACGCGAGGTGGGGGTGGAGCCCGGAGTCACCCTACGGTTTGCTCGATGACATAGCGCGTCATGCCAAGCGCCAGTTCGTGCTCGCCCATAAACACCTTCCCGGCATGCTCCCTTTGAAGGAGCACCGCCTCTTCTTCACTATGGGTACGCACCACCGTTTCCACCTTCGGATTGAGCGTGCGTGCGATTTCGATCATTTTGCGTGCGTGAAAGGTGTCCGGGGTGGCGATTACCAAGATGCGTGCCCGGGCGATATGCGCCTGAATGAGAACCGCGGGATCGGACGCGTCGCCGGCGACAGCCGGCACGCCGCGTGCGCGCAGTTGCTCGACTAGCTCACGATTCTGCTCGGCCACGACGAATGGTACACCGCGCTCGCCCAACGCTTCAGCGATACGGCGGCCGACGCGACCGTAACCCACCAGCACGATATGCCCGTTGAGGCGCTTCTGATCAACGGTTGCGGGGAGCTCCGCGAGTGGATCGTCGCGCCGCTCTATGGCTCGAGCGAGTTTCGAGCGGGATCGAATCCAGATTTGAACAGGCTCGATGGCTCGAAACACCAAAGGGTTAAGTGCAATTGAGATCAGCGCCCCGGCCAGAATAAGGTCCTGGCCGACCTTCGGCAGCAGTCCTAGAGCAACTCCCAACCCCGCGAGGATGAACGAGAACTCACCAATTTGCGCCAGGCTCGCCGCGACCGTGAGCGCCGTGTTGAGCGGGTAACGGAAGGTGAGGACGAGCACAAAGGCTACCAGGGGATTGCCGACAACGATGATCGCGATGACGGCAAGCACCTGGAGCGGCTGGCGAATCAGGATCTCGGGATCGAACAGCATGCCAACCGAGACGAAGAACAGAACCGCAAAGGCATCCCGAAGCGGCAAAGACTCTTCAGCTGCCCGATAA
>JAPSGG010000182.1 GCA_031177845.1 Chromatiales bacterium | reverse complement strand
GCCCCAGTGGCGCAGCCCCCAATCCTGAGTGCAAACCAGTTCATCGATTCGGGGGTCATGCTCCAGTAACTCGATGGCAGGCCGTGCGCCCAGTGCGGTAATGCAGGCGGTGGGAAGTGCGCGGCGCAAGGCATCCAGCGCGGCCGTCTGCATGACGACGTCGCCGATCCCATAGCGCAGGCACACAAGGACACGTTGTGCGGAATATAAGTCCATACTGAATCGTGCCGAATGAACAAGCTAGACGCCTGCAGTTACAGGCAGGCATTAAGTTCCGCGCGCGCCGAGTTCCCTGTAGATTTCGAGCAACTCCTGTGCCCGATGATCGCAAGTGTGGCGCGATCGGATCGTTTCGAGTCCGCTCGCCGCCAGCTGCGCCCGTGCGTCATCTGCTTGCACGAGCGTTACGATCCTGCGCCGCATCTCTTCAGGGCTTCCTGCTACGAGGTAATCTTGGCCCGCGCGAAACAAGCCTTCGCGGTCCGCCCATGCGGCGGAGATGAGAGGAATCCCGCAGGCCAGGGCCTCAAACGGCCGAATGGTCGGGATCCCCGGCAGCCGGTGCAGATAGAGCCTCCGCGGCAGATGGATCGTCAACTTCGCCTGCGCGAAGATCCGCGGGACGTAGAAATTCGGCGTCCAGCCAGCGTAGTCGATGCCGGCATCCGCCAGCGCGGCGATCGCGGCGTCCGGATAGCGCACGCCATACACGGCGAATCGCAGCTGCCTGAGGAGGCGTGCCGACTCGATCAGATAGCCTTGGATCTCTTTGGTGCGCTCATCGTCGCCCCAATTGCCAACCCAAATGACATCGTAGTGCTTATCGCTCTGCATGGGGCGGAAGATCGTTGTATCCGCGGCCTCATGAAAGACCCTGACCTGCCGGATCCCGAAGCGCTCGCGATAGACTCGCGCAAGCGAGTGGCCGAACGCCAGCACGCCATCGTAGTGCGCCAGGTTCAAGCGCGCGATCTGGTGCGGGACGCTGACCGTCCGATGGTGGGTATCATGGAAGAGCAATAGGAAATCTCGGCGCAAATGGCGCACGTATCCCGCCGCGCCGACTGTTTCGGGCTCATTGAATTCATGCACGACGACGAGATCGGCGCCTCGGGTGAGCGCGTCGATCTCCTCGACGATTCCGTCGGCGCCCTGGTACGTTGCAATGCGGATTTGAGGGAACAGGCGAGCGAACTCGACGATGGCCGCGGCGCCGTTGTCCTGAACCAGGTTCTCGGTGGACCAATTGCGCGCGCGCTCGCAGCAGAGCACTTCAACGCCCTGGCGGATGAGCGCGGTAATCAGGCCCCGCAGAAAATGCGCGTGACCATTATTCCAGTCGGAGATAATCGAATGAACAAAGAAGACGACCTTCATGAGCCATTACGGGCGGAATCCGTCCAGGCCAGGCCGGTGGCCGCATCGAACTCGGTGCGATCCCATGTAGTTGTGCATGAGGAATTTTCAGGATCGGGCTCGCACAGGTAGGTCTCGGCGCCCGGACGAGCGACGACTCGGAATCCGCTCGAACGTAACATCGCCTCGACACCGGCATGATTCGCCGCCCACCAATTCGTAGGATCATTGGCAAGCCGGTGTTCGATGAAGGCCAGCTTGGGCCAGCCGGGATGCCGCATCAGTTCACGGTCATTGAAGTCAAGATTCGAGGTGTCTTCAAAGACCTCTTCGCCCGGCATGGTCATCGTCTGGAAGACCATGAGGCGAGCGGTCCTCTGCGCCACGATATCCAGACCAAGCAAGGGATAACGAAGATGATAGAAAACGCCCAGGAACAGGACGAGGTCGAAGCGCTCGCGGCTTCGCGCCAAATCGTAGACCTGCATGCGCTGAAATTCGATGCGACGCTCGAGACCGTACTGTACCGCCGCCCAGCGCGCCTGCGCGAGGTAGTGCGGGTTGGAGTCTATCGCAGTTATCCGCGCGCCGCGGCGGGCCAGTTCGAAGCTATAGAAGCCCGCGTTGCACCCGATGTCCAAAGCGCACCATCCGTCCAGGTTCACGGGCAGATGGGGCGCAATCTCCAGCCACTTGTAGGTCGGAAAATCGCCCAGCCAATGGTCAGGGGCGGTCTGGCTACCATCGGGTAGATGCAGGTTGTGAAACCAGGGCTCGAGCTCGGCGATCGCCTGCTGCACGTCCCTGGCGCGCGCGGGCGCGCGGATGGATTGGGAGTCATCCCTGTCCTGCCTGAAAGGCTCACCCTTCGGAAACATGGAGGAAACCTCTCAATTCTCGGTGCGCCAAACTGGCAGCTCGCGCGCCGGAGACCTGTACAAGCTTGGCCTAGGGGCGCGGCATTGCGGCGTGGGTGCCGCTCCCGAAGCAAACGTGCGAGACCGCCTCATGCGAGGCGCGACAACCGGCCCGTGTGGTTGATGCACAAGATTCGCGGCCCAAAGTCATCGAGCGAGACGATGCTGATCGAGGCCGGACTGATCTCGATGCGCAGCATCAGGTCGAGCGGGATGCCGGCGAAGCCAGCGATTACGGCCTTGATCGGGTCGCCGTGACCGACTAGCGCTATGACTGCTTTTGGAAACTGCTCACGCAGGTCTTCCAGCGCGCTGACCATGCGCGCCTGCACGGTCAACAGGCATTCCCCGCCCGGAAGACGGGTCCCGCTGCGAAAACTGTTAAAGCGCCGCCATAAGGGTTCATGATCCAGATCCTCAAACGAGCGCCCTTGCCAGTCGCCAAATTCGATCTCATCAAGTGCCTCGCATGTTTGAACCTCGAGGTCGAGATGGTTGGCGATCGTCTTGGCCGTGGCCTGCGCGCGCTCGAGCGGACTGCTGTAAATCTTGTCTACGTGTAGCGCCGCCAGCTGCTCCGCCAGACACTCGGCCTGCAATTCGCCTTCACGGCTCAAACCCACACCCGGCATGCGGCCGACGAGGGTCTTGCCGACCTCGTCGTGATGCGCGTGACGGATTAACAGGAAGGTCGCCATGTGTCAGCCGTCCTGCGCGAGCGCTACCGGAGGCGACGCGGGAATATCTCTCTCATTCAGCACGTAACGCCTGACGACCTCGGAAGCGAAATACGCAAATTCCTCCGGCACCAGCGGCGGGCTGGTGTAGCAGGGCCGTTTACCGCGGGACGGCGGGGTAAAGCAGAGCGTGATGGTCGTGTCAAATTCGCTCAGCGCCTCCATTTGCCGGTCGAACCACTGGACCGCGTTCGGGCGATGCCAGTCCGCCCAACTGATCCCGGTGCGGAGCCTTCGAACGCCCAGCCTGCGCAGCCACTCGACCGCGAACTCAAGGCGATGATCCTCGAAGTGAAACCACTGGCAGATGCCCATCTCGGGATTGAAGTATTCGATCGCCGGTTTGGGTGTGCCGTCGGCCCGAATGAGGCCCATGTAGAAGTGACGGTAATAGGCGCTGCCTTCGCTCTCCTTGTGCCGCGTCGTCGCCTCCCAGGCCGGCGGAAGATCGAGCAGGCTGTACCAATAGACGCGCTCGAGTCGATCCTTCAGCAATTCGGTCGTTCGCTGTAAGCCGAAGACCTGAATCTCGTCCGCGCCGAAGGTCGATACGCCGACCTCGGCGACCCACACGGGCAGGCCCGCGGCGGCCTCGATTTCCGCGATCTTCTGGGGCCACTCGTTGATGTGCCAGTGGTTCCAGTCCAGAGGAAACCCGTGGACGGCGACCGCATCCAAATCGTCCATCAGTCGATAACTGCGCAGTAAGCGGATGAAGCGCTCGTCGATGGGAGAGATCCCGCCCAGCACTAGGCACAGATCGGGACAGACCTCGCGCACCGTCTGAACGCCCAGGCGGACCATCGCGCTGAATTCCTTCCATTCCGGGTCCATTTGGAAGTCCCAGTGCGACAGGTTATTGGGTTCATTCCAGAACTTGATAGCTTCGATCATCGTGGGACCTTAGTCGACGATTGGCATCATTCCTGGCTCTTGACCTTTAGGCTGCCCGACGCCGATTGCTGGGTGCCGGCAATCCTGCGGTGATGCTCTTTTCTCCAGGTCTTGGCGATGAACGCCTCGGTGAGTCGATAGGCTTCATCGTCGGGGTACTGAACCGGAGGATGCTTGCAGAAGTAAGCCGCGGGCGCATACAGCACGCCGCCCTGCCCGCGCTCCAGCGCCAGCTTGCAGCAGCGGATGGCGTCGACCGCCACGCCGGCGGAGTTCGGCGAGTCCTCCACGGACATGCGTAGCTCGATGTTCATAGGGGTATCGCCGAACAATTTGCCTTCCATGCGAATGAAACACACCTTGTTATCTCTCTGCCAGGCGACGTAATCGCTGGGGCCCACGTGGATATCGTAATCGCGCATGCGGGTAGCGACGGCCGCCTGCACCGCCTCTGTCTTCGAGATCTTCTTGGCGATTAGGCGGGAGCGATTCAGCATATTGAGGAAGTCTGTATTGCCGCCGGTATTAAGCTGATAGGTCCGCTCCAGCTTGACACCTCGATTCTTAAACAGATTGGCCAGTATACGGTGGCTGATCGTGGCCCCGAGTTGCGACTTGATATCGTCTCCAATGATGGGAAGACCTCTCTGCTCGAAGCGTTCGGCCCATTCGGGATCGCTAGCGATGAAGACTGGTATGTTGTTGATGAAGGCGACACTGGCCTCGAGGGCGCATTCGGCATAAAAGCGCGTGGCCTGCTCAGAGCCGACTGGCAGATAGTTCAAGAGAATTTCCGCGCCGGACTCCCGAAGGCAATGCACAACGCCCTCTTTGTCGGGTTCGGGTTCATCCGCCAGAATGAAGGTATATTGTTCCGGATAGTCGCGCATATG
>JAPSGG010000181.1:3759-4800 GCA_031177845.1 Chromatiales bacterium | reverse complement strand
CGTTCGAGAACATAGTAAATTGAGGATGTGCTATTAGTGTATAAGGCCCTGGAGAGGGATCATAAGCGGGTTTCACGGCTTCTAGAAGCATTGCTGGACGCCGGCAGCGGTGCAGCCAGGAAGGGCCAACCACTGCTTGGAAAGTTCAAGACCGGATCTGAAGCACACAGCAAGGCTGAGAAGGAGTTGCCCCATCTAGCCGCGCCATGCGGTGATTGCCGCATCTTTTCTCGCCCCTTTACACGATGAACACTTCACGCAAGGAAACAAAATCGATAAACCTCGCCCTGCAAGGCGGCGGCGCGCACGGCGCGTTTACCTGGGGAGTGCTCGATCGCCTGCTCGAGGAGGAACGCATCGTGATCGAAGGCATCAGCGGCACCAGCGCAGGGGCCCTCAATGCCGCGGTGATGGCCGATGGTTTCGAGAAAGGGGGACGCGATGCGGCCAAGGCGGCGCTGCATCGTTTCTGGGAATCCGTGAGCGTGTATGGCGCGATCAGTCCCTACCACATGAGCGCCGGCGTTTTCGGCTGGTCGCCGTTGGCCCTGTGGTTCGATATATTGAGCCTTATGCTGTCTCCTTATCAGGTCAATCCGTTCAATATCGATCCCTTGCGCACCGTGCTCGCGCAAACCATCGACTTTGAACGCCTGCGATGCTGCGCCAAGATGAAACTGTACATCTCGGCGACCAACGTCAACACCAATCACCTGCGCGTGTTTACCGCACCCGAACTCTCAATCGATGCGCTGCTGGCGTCGACCTGTCTGCCGCAGCTCCGACAGGCCGTGAAGATCGATGGCGAGTACTACTGGGACGGCGGCTTCATGGGCAATCCGGTGCTTGAGCCGCTGGTGCGCTTCTGTAAGTCGCACGACATCGTCATCGTGCAGATCAATCCCATGTACCGGGATGGTGTTCCCTGCACGACGCCCGAGATCCAAGATCGCACGAACGAAATAACCTTCAATGCCAGCCTTATGCGGGAGCTGCGCAGCATGGCCGTTATCACGCGGCTGGTGGAGCGCGGCGAGATCA
>JAPSGG010000181.1:0-3749 GCA_031177845.1 Chromatiales bacterium | reverse complement strand
CTGGTCGTTTCTCTTACGGCTGCGCGAAAGCGGACGCCGACAGGCCGACGAATGGTTAAAAAACGCATTTGTGCATCTGGGCAAGCGCTCCACGTTGGACCTAAAGGCCTGGGAGCCGGATCACTATCGCCGCGTGGCGCAAGCCTGACCGCGTTGTCCAAATCGGCAGTCTATGAGTGTTTCGCAATAAAGTAATGCAGAACCATCCTCGCCTCTAAAGCAAGGGGTTTCACCCGAGTTGATTGGGGCAACTGAAAATTCCCCGCTCGGCTGCGCATCATGGAGGTAAGCCCGTGGGTCGGGAATCCCTTCCCGACGCTCTCGCTAAGGGATTGGCGACCTACCCAAAATTCCTCGGCTCCGCTGCGCAGCACGCAACACTCGCCGCCCTTTTGGTAAAGGGGGCCGACTGACGCGCAGCGGCGGACGGGGGATTTCTTTCGAGTGTATACCCAAAGGCGTGGGCTTAGCGACATCGGCAGGATCACCCCGCCAGCTTAGCGGTTATAAGATCTTACAACAGCCTGAGCTTGCCGAATTGGTCGCACCTACTGCATGTGCCAGCCGTGGCTGACAATGACAGATTGGCCAGTCAGGGCGTTGGTCCGGAACGAGGCGAAGAGCACCGCGATCTCCGCCACATCGGCAGTGCTAGTAAACTCAGCATCCACGGTATCCTTGAGCATCACGTTTTTGATCACTTCTTCTTCGCTGATGCCAAGGTCTCTCGCCTGCTCAGGGATCTGTTTTTCCACCAGCGGCGTGCGCACGTAACCTGGGCAGATTACGTTGGCGCGCACGCCGTGTTTGGCGCCTTCCATCGCCACCACCCGGCACAAGCCCAGCAGGCCATGCTTGGCCGCGACATAAGGCGCTTTCAGCGGCGAGGCCTCCTTAGAATGCACCGAACCCATGTAGATCACGCTGCCGCCGCCGGCCTTGTACATGTGCGGCAGACAGGCCTTGGTGGTTAAGAACGCGCCATCCAGATGGATGGCAACCACCTTACGCCAATCACCGAAAGACAACTTGTCGACGGGATCGATATGCTGAATACCGGCGTTGCTCACCAGCACGTCGATCCCGCCGAAACGCTCGGCCGTTTGCTGGACGCCCGCGTTGACTTGGCTTTCGTCGGTAACATCCATGGCTACCGCCATGGCGGTGCCGCCCTCTTTTTGGATCTCGTCAACCACCTTCTGCGCGTTTTGAAGTTTTAAATCCGCGATGCAGACCTTGGCGCCCTCGCGGCAGAATCTCTTCGCGATGTCTTTACCGATGCCGCTAGCGGCGCCGGTGACAATGGCGGCTTTGTCTTGCAAACGCATCGTCTAGCCTCCTTCTCGCATGGTCAATGCAAGTAATCATGGACAACCGTTCCCAGCGGCAGGATCAGGTCGGTCATGCAGGTTTAGCGCATGAACATCCGCTCGGCGGCGATGTTCTTGTGCGGGGGTGCTCGCTTAAGCGAAACGGTCGTTTACCTGTACAGAGCGCGCTCAAATCGGTTGTTGGTGCGCAGCAATAACGGTGCCACGCCGGAGCACCAACAGACGAAGCGAAACGAGAACAATACGTCGGGTGCGCTCACCGATGAGCTTGCGACTTGTCGACTCGCCATGAGATACCGAATCATGAATGTGCGCACAGGCACATGGAACGATGCTTGCTCGGAACATTTTTGAAAATCATCCCTGACCTCGCATGGTGCCATAGCTTAAAAGTACATGAGGAGTTAGTTTGCCGTGAATGTATACAAACTCTTGGAAAAGGATCATAAACAGGCTTCACAGCTTTTCGAACGATTGCTGAAGACCAGCAACGATTCGACTGGCAAGCGTGAAGAGTTGTTCGGCGAGCTCAAGTCTGAACTTATGGCACATAGCGAGGCCGAGGAAAAGGTTTTCTACCCGGCATTGAAGAACCCAGATCAGACGCATGATCTGACACTTGAGGCGATCGAAGAGCATCACGTGGTCAAGCAGCTTCTGAAGGAGCTTGAAGACATGTCAAAGAATAGCGACCAGTGGATCGCGAAGCTCACCGTGCTGCAGGAAAACGTCGAACATCACGTCGAAGAAGAGGAAAACCATCTATTTCCGAAAGCGCGCCAGGTGCTGAGCGATGCACAGGCGAACGAGATGGGAAGGAAGATCAAGCAGGAAAAGGAAAAGCATCTGAAAGCCAGCTGATGAGCCGGAGCGCTGGTGCAAACTTGGAGGCCCAGGGATGGGCCCTTGATGATTATTTTCTAGAGAGCTTCACCTAGTACTGATAAGTTTCTTATTTCTATCGCATTGGAGCAAACTTTAAGTAATACCTGAACTAGGTGTAACTTTTACAAAACCCATTGTAATTATACCGGCACTTCCTCGTAGCCGCGCGCGAAACAAGCCGCCCGGCTCATATCAGCCTCTTTGATCAAGTAAGAAGAACGCTGCCACCGCGAGTTGGCACAAAATCTGCTCACCTCGTGCACAGGCGGCCATAGATATCGGCCGCGCCAGGGGACAGGTATCTCCGGGAAGGCACAGTGGCCATGCGCCCTCTGCCGACCTTTCATAGGGACGCGAGCTGGCCCACCCGCGGCTGGACACGCGCCCGTCGTTCAACGCAACAGAGCGGTGTCAGCCAATGACAACACAAATGAATAGGCGGGTACTCGTATGTGGCGGCGCTGGATTTCTCGGCTCCAATCTGTGCGAGCGCCTGTTAGGCGATGGGCACGAGGTACTTTGCGCAGATAATTTCGTGACCAGCGATCCGCGCAATATCCGTCATCTCACCGGCCATCGCCGCTTCAAGTTCATCTTTCACGACATCCTCCAGCCGCTCGATGCGGAGGTGGATGACATCTACAATCTCGCCTGCCCCGCCTCGCCCGTCCATTACCAAGCGGATCCCGTGCGCACCCTGATCACCAGCGTGCGCGGCGCGCACAACATGCTGAGGCTGGCGCAACGCATCAACGCGCGCATCCTGCAGGCCTCCACCAGCGAGGTCTACGGCGATCCGGCCATCCACCCGCAGTCGGAAGATTACTGGGGCCACGTCAATCCAATCGGACCGCGCGCGTGCTACGACGAAGGCAAGCGCTGCGCGGAGACCTTGTTCCTCGATTATCATCGGCAACAAGGGCTGCGTGTGATGGTCGCGCGCATTTTCAATACGTATGGTCCACGCATGCAAATCAACGACGGCCGCGTGGTCTCGAACTTTATCGTACAGGCTCTAAGCAACGGTCCGATCACGATCTACGGCGACGGCAGTCAGACTCGTTCGTTCTGCTACGTCGACGACCTCATCGAGGGCCTCTTGGCGTTTATGGATGCGCCCGATGAGGTGACCGGGCCGATCAATCTGGGCAATCCCCACGAGGTCACGGTGGCTGAACTTGCCAAGCTTATCATCGAGCTCACCGGCTCGAGATCGCGCGTGGTCTACCGATCGTTGCCCCATGATGATCCCACCCGTCGATGCCCGGACATCCGACTTGCCAAGCGCTATTTGCACTGGCGGCCGCAGGTCTCCTTGAACGAGGGTTTGAAAAAGACCATCGATTACTTCGACCGCGTGCTGCGCGATGGTGCGCACACTTCGGCGGTAGACGTCATCGCGCTGCGGCCTGTGGTCGCCTCCGTCTCGAAGACATGAATACCTGAAGCCGAGCGACGCTATGAAAGAGACCGTTCTGATAACCGGTGGGGGGGGGGGGGGGTGGGGGGGGGGCCCAGGCCGGGAGGGGAGGG
>JAPSGG010000180.1 GCA_031177845.1 Chromatiales bacterium | reverse complement strand
ATTGGAATATCCTGGCTCTCGGGAGCATCGACGGACTGTGTGCCGCCACGCTCCTTTCGATAGTGATAACATTGTCGACGGGTGGACCTAACCATAGGTTCCCATGTTGGAGCTCAGGCGGGGGCGAGCTTGCTCCGAAGGCGCCCGTTGCCAATCTCTCTGTCGGCGTCGTCGATCGCGAGTAACAGCGCTCCGAAGCATGGCGCCTCCTCAACTGGAAACATGCGAGTGAACGTAGCGCCTAACGCTCTAATGTTTTCGCGAGTGAGAAGCCTGACGGGTAGCGTGGGTTCGACCATCTTCCGAGGGCTGTCCCAATTTCTCGCAATCTTTGCATCTTCATCGCTGAATAGCAGTAGAATGCTACCCTGATTGATTTCAATATTGCTTGCCTTCTTTTTAGAGCTTCCGGGCATGATGGCTTCTCCGATTTAGAGATACACTCAACCCAACGCCCGCTGTTCTGATGAAGTTTCGTAAGTTGTTGATTTATCTAGACCAATTCGGTTGTAAGAACCGCTTGCCAAGGGTCGAAGCGTAGGGGTCTGACCCTTGTTCAGTCGGCGAGCGGCTTCCTCGCCGTGCGACCAACCCAGGTCGTCCAAGCAAGATGTCCGCAACCGGTCGAAAGCGCCATCCGCGACCGACTGATCGACGCGATGGACGGTACGGAGCCGGCAATGTTCGCTGGCGCGCCTTTAGCGCAATGTCCGCTGGGGGTGGAAAACGGACACCCGAGTCAAAGTCCATTCACCTTCGGCATTCTGAGTGGTAGGCTCAGGAATCGGCCAGAAACGGGGGCGTTTTCATGGCAACTGTAGCCGGGGTTTTTGGAATCCATGACGGCCGGCCGGACCTCCTGTCCGGAACGCCGCGGGCGCACGCAATCGACCGATGGATCTTTGTCTTCATGGCGACCTGGTTCATCGCTATCGTGCTCGCCGGGTTCATCCCGAGCTCCCTGATGAAAATCGAAATGGTGCGCTCGGGAGCGCGGCCGCCGTTTCCGCTGATCATGCACATGCACGCGGTGCTGATGGGATCGTTCCTGCTGCTGCTGCTTGCACAGACGTGGCTGATGGCCACCGGGCGAAACGCCTACCACATGCGCCTTGGCATTGCGTCGATGGTGCTCGCCCCGGCCATCGTGATCGTCGGGTTCATCCTCGCGCCGACGATGTACCATCAGATTCTTGGCGGGTTGCAAACCGCGCCGCCCGAGATGCGGGAAGAGATTCAATCGCGACTCTTGTTTTCGGAGAACGTCAAGCTGATCCAGATTCGGGTCGGTATCCTGTTCCCGCTGTTCCTGGCGATTGCGCTGAGGGCGCGCGGGCGGGACGCGGGGCTTCACAAAAGAATGATGATCCTGGCGACCGCGATGCCGCTACCCGCGGGGATCGACCGGATCCCTTGGCTGCCGACGACGCTACCCGACAGCCCGATTTCGCCCGATTTGTACACCTTGCTCGCGGTGTCGCCGATGTTCTTATGGGACATCATCCGCAACCGCCGAGTCCACCCCGCCTATGTGATCTGGCTGGCGATCAACGTGCCGTTCGCAATTGCGGTGCACGGCCTTTGGGACACGCCATGGTGGCATGCGACGGCACGGGCAATGATGGGCGCGTAGGCCAAGCGCGACTGTCCGCAATGGGCGGCAAGCGGGCATTGGGCGCCTGAGGGTCACGCAAACAGTTAAGTTAACAATCAGTTGACTCGCTTCCCGGCACGGCCGACCCTCGGGTATTCGACTCAAGAGGGGACATCCATGCGACGGTTCACGACTCTCCTCGCCGGCACCGTGGCGGCAGTCTCCTCGATGGCGTCGGCCCAGCGTCCCGACGCAGAGGCCGACGTGTCACTGGGCAAGGTGAACAACCAATATATCTGCGTGTTCAATGACAACGTCAGCCGCGCCAATGTTCGCGCCGAAGCCAGCCGGGCGGCGGGCGCGCTTGGGCAGGTCTTCGCGCTGTACGAGCACACAATCCGCGGCTTTGCGGTTCGGCTACCGGCCGATCACGCGAATGCGCAGGCGCACATGGCTCAGCTCAAACGCAACAACGGCAACATTGCCTACTGCGAGCAGGATCAAATTGTCCGCGCGTTTGCTGACGACGGCGACTCCGAGACTCCCTGGGGCATCGAGCGCGTCAACGGTTACCGGAGCATGGCAGGGTCGACGAAGCGCGCTTACGTGATCGACACCGGCATAGACCTCGACCATCCCGATCTCGTCGTTGACCGATCGAAGGAATTCACTTGCGTGAAGTCGCGCGTCGGGACCGACGATGAGAACGGCCACGGCACGCATGTCGCCGGCACGATCGCTGCGAAAGATAATAACGTGGGTGTCGTTGGGGTGGCGGCCGATCTTCCGGTCGTGCCGGTTCGCGTGCTCAACCGCCGCGGCAGCGGCACTTGGTCTTGCGTGATCGACGGCGTCGACCATGTCGCTGCGGTCGCCAGTGCCGGCGACGTTGCCAATATGAGTCTTGGCGGCGGCTTTTCGCAGGCCGTCAATGATGCGGTCGTCGCGGCGTCGAGCGGCGGCGTGTGGTTTGCCCTCGCCGCAGGCAATAGCGGTGCAGACGCGTCGAACTACAGCCCAGCCAGTGCGAACGGGCAGTATGTCCGCACCATCTCCGCCAGCGACTCCGCGGACAGGATGGCGTCCTGGTCGAACTACGGCGCGCCGGTCGATCAGGCTGAGCCGGGCGTGAGCATCCACTCGACCTACAAAGATGGAGGCTACAGGGTGCTGTCGGGGACGTCGATGGCTGCGCCGCACCATGCCGGCCTGCTCGCTATCGATGGCGCCGTTACCGACTGCGGAGCAGTCACTGGCGACCGGGGAGCGCCGGCCGATCAGGTTGGCTGCCAGTAACCGCATTTGAGCCGATGGTGAGCAAGGTGCTGAAAGCCGCCACGCGGCATTCGGCAGGAAGCTTTACGTCCGGTCGTCAGACTCCCGCTGAACTTCAAAGATCACCATTCGTTTTCTCTACATGCGGAGGAGTTTTCTATCCGAGTTCAGGAGGTTGACGATCATGCGTAAAGCTATTCTGCCCGTCGAGGCCGCCCTCGCATTCGTGTTTTCTGCTCCTGTGCTCGCCCAAGGCGGGCCACCAGGAGGCGTCCCGGGCGGCCCTCCAGGCGGCGTTCCTGGCGGCGGCGGGGTGGGCGCAGGCCCACCGATGACTCCGCCCGGCATGGCGACCGGAGGCGGAGCGGCAACGGCTGACTACGCTCGCGACAATATTGCGTCTCAGCGAGGCGCCTTCGGACGCGCCTTCGCCGAGCAACAGCGTCTCGCCGCTCTCGAGCGAGTTGCGGAATACCGTGCCCGAGCCGAGGCTCGCCGCGCAGAAGCGATGGCGATGGCCGAAGCGGCGCGTGCGGGGCGACCGATCCAGGCAGACGCAGCGAGCATTCGTGCAGCTCTGAAAGCTGACATGGAAGCCTGGCGTCAGGCCTTTCGCATTGCGCGGAGCGACTGGCAGGCCGAGCGCCAGCGCTGGCTCGAAGCTCGTGGCACGATGACAGCTCCGGAATGGGCACTTCTTCGCGCTCAGTGGTTCGCAGCGCGAGACGCCTGGATTGCCCAACAGATCGCTTTTGCTCAGTCGCGCGCCCAGTGAGCGCGTTTGACTGGCAAAAGGACCGGGGGCCGTAGCTCCTTGGCGGTGCCTCGGGGACCGGATCGTCGGGAGCACCCTCGATCGCGAGGCTGGCGACTGGCTGCGACCGGGCTTCGAACCTATCGATCGGCCGGTCGCGAATGGGCGGGCGCATAACGAGACAGCCGGTGCATGCGTGGAACCGTCAGCCCTTCGACAGGCGCAGCGCGTAGGCGATGAGCGCGGCACCGCCGGCGATAAACGCGCTGACGAAGCCGCCCAGGATCGGGAACAGCGGCAGCAGCGCGAGCGAGCTTCCCGGCGTGATGAGATAGCCGGTGGACAGCCACTGGCTGGCGAACGCGATCAGCAGCGCCAAGAGGATGGCGAGCATCGCGCCGACCATTCCGGCCATGAAGATGGCCCGGCCGGTCATTCGCGTCTGCAACTTCGGCTCCATGCGCCACAGCGCGAAGATGCCGGCGAGCACGCCGCCATAGAGGGTCGCCCCGATCGCGATCACGGTGGCGAAATCGTCGAATGTTCCCGTGCGGTACTCGGGCACCGGCCGGAAGCCCCAGATGAACTGCAGCGGCGCGAGGAGCAGCAGAACCCCGACGATCATCGCGAGAACCTGTTTCATCGCCCGCATTCCCCCATTGCCGTCCTCACGGCGCCTGTAGCGCAGCGGTGAAAAATTCGCACTTCGGCGAAATCGATTGACGGGCGTAACGACCGCCGGTTCACTCGCCGCCACGTTAGAGTTGGGAGGAGGAAACCCATGTCCCTGGCGTTGTCGATGGTCAGCCGCCTGCACCACAATCTGCTGCTCGCCTTCTCGCCTTCGTACCGCCGCCTCCGGCAACGCCTCGGCGAGATTGGTCAGTCGCAATATTGAGCGTCGGCCCCGCCGAGGGGGCACCCGTCCGTATTTCCTTGAATCCCCTTCGGGCATCCCCGATATATCCACGGTGTGAAGGGCCATTCGCCCGCGCAAAGGAGATGAGATGCAGAACCAGTTCGACCCGCGCACGCGTACGACCGGCGTAAATCCCGCCGTCTCGGTCGGCGTCCCGCGCGCCGTCCGCGATGCGGGCCTGCGGTCCTACATGCTGTCGGTCTACAATTACATGGCCTCGGGCGTGCTCCTGACCGGCATCGTCGCGATGCTGTTCGCGCCCTACGCCCGCGAC
>JAPSGG010000018.1 GCA_031177845.1 Chromatiales bacterium | reverse complement strand
GCGAGGTGCGCGTGAATAAGGGTCGGGTGAAACCAAGCTATCGCCTCGCGGTGGACGATCGCATCCGGATTCCGCCCGTGAGAAGCGGCGACTCCGCCGAGGCTTGGGCGCCCGGCCCCGTCCGGTCAAGGCTCGAAGCCGCGATCCTGTTGGAGGACGATGACCTGATCGTGCTGAATAAGCCGGCTGGCCTGGCCGTACACGGCGGCAGCGGACTGCACTACG
Organism: Chromatiales bacterium; assembly: GCA_031177845.1. Lineage (GTDB taxonomy): Bacteria > Pseudomonadota > Gammaproteobacteria > JACCYU01 > JACCYU01 > JAPSGG01. The sequence continues at coordinate 11,107 of JAPSGG010000018.1, read as the reverse complement.
GCGTGATCGAGGTCCTGCGCCAGATCCGGCCGCATGCGCCTACATTAGAGCTTGCGCACAGACTCGACCGCGACACCAGCGGGTGTCTGTTGATCGCCAAATCGCGCCGCATGCTGAGCGCGCTGCATGGCCTACTGCGTACCGGTGAGATCGAAAAGCAATATATCGCGCTCATCGCAGGGGTCTGGCAGGGCGGCATGCGCGAGGTGGTGGCTCCTGTAGCGCGTCAACGCGGCCTAGAAACGATGACCGTGCGCGAGGGAGGCAAGCAGGCACACAGCCTATTCAAGCCGCTGACTCGGTTCGAGCAGAGCACCCTTATGGAAGTGCGCATTCGTACCGGTCGCACGCACCAGATCCGGGCGCATGCCGCGCACTTGGGATACCCCATCGTCGGTGATGACAAGTACGGCGACATTGCCTTCAATCGCCTGATGCACGAGCGGGGATTGCGGCGGCTATTTCTGCACGCGGCGCGCCTGATGTTCCGAATTCCGGAATCGGGGCGTAAGTACTGTGTCGAGGCACCATTGGATTCGCACCTGCGCAGGGTGCTGGAGAACCTCGCTGGGCGGAATAGTTGAGCGCCTGAAGATATCGGGCACGACCACGTGCATGCTGGTTCTTCTGTGATGTTAAACTGCGTCATCCTGGCTTGATAGTGAGTTCCCACAATGGACAACGGTAAGAACGAGATTCAATCGCCAAGCGGCGAATCCGTCGACGGCCGGCCTAATTGGGAGCGAGAGACGCTCATCAAACTGGCGACCGCTGGCCTAGACGAACAAAAGCGCACGCGGCGGTGGGGGATCTTCTTTAAGCTGCTGACCTTCGCCTACCTGTTCATCCTTTTATTCATGTTAAGCCCCTTGAGCGAGTTCGACGAGCGAAGACTCACGGGTAAACATACTGCCCTGGTGGAGCTAGAGGGTGTGATCGCGGCGAATACTCCCGCCAGTGCGGAAAACATCATCAAAGGCTTGCGTGCGGCATTGGAAGATGAACAAACGGCCGGCGTCATTCTCCGCATCAATAGTCCTGGGGGCAGCCCGGTGCAAGCTGGTCATATCAATGATGAGATCTACCGTTTGCGTGACAAGTATCCGGAGACTCCTTTGTATGTCGTCATCTCGGATGTGTGCGCTTCAGGCGGCTTGTATGCCGCGGTCGCGGCCGAGAAGATCTATGTGGACAAGGCCAGCATCGTCGGATCGATCGGCGTGCGCATCGACAGCTTCGGTTTCGTCGAAGCCATGGAGAAGTTAGGAGTGGAGCGCCGCCTATATACCGCCGGAGAGCACAAGGGATTGCTCGATCCCTTCCTGCCACAAGAGCCTGCTGAGCGCGCACATATCGACTCGTTACTGGATGAGATCCACCAGCAGTTCATCAGGGTTGTGAAAGAAGGTCGGGGCGAGCGGCTGAAGGCCAGTGAAGCGGTGTTTTCGGGTCTAGTCTGGTCCGGTGAGCGCGCGATGGAGCTGGGGCTGGTGGATGCGCTGGGGAGCGCCGGCTTTGTTGCCCGCGAGGTGATCGGCGCCGAGCGAATCGTCGACTTCACTCCCAGGCAGGATTATCTGCAATGGTTGACCGAACGTCTGGGCGCATCGCTAGCGCGCGGTATCCAGACTCACCTGTCGCAGCCTAACCTGCGGTAGGGCAGACGGGCAGGTCGTGGAGAAGGCTACAGAGGTCGAGTTAATCGCAGTGGGTCAGCCCTAGTTCCTCCCCGAATTTAGTCGAGGTGCTAGATCACATGCACCCCCGCCCGTGCCAGCATGCTTACCAGCCTGATCAAGGGCAGACCGATCAGGGCGGTGGGATCTTCGCCATCGATGCGTTGGATCAGGGCTATCCCTAAGCCTTCGGACATAAAGCTGCCGGCGCAGTGATAGGGCGTTTCCTTGCGCAGATATGCGGTGATCTGGGTTTCGGTCAATGTCCTGAATTTCACCCTCACCGTGACGCGGTCAACCTGAGTCTCACCGTTGGCGGTATTTAGCAGACACAGGCCGGTGTGAAAATCAACGGATCTACCCGATGTCCGCTTAAGCTGCTCAAATGCATTGTCGAAGCCACCGGGCTTGCCTAATAGCTCATGGTCGAGGACCGCACACTGGTCGCAGCCTATGACGAGCGCATCGGATCGCCTGGCGCCCCCCACCTGCGCCTTCAGGCGCGCCAAGCGCTTGGCCAAGTCAGCCGCGTGCTCATCGGGATGGGGTGTTTCATCGACGTTCGGCGACACTGTCTCAAATGGCAGGTGGAGACGCTCCATAAGCGACTTACGATAAGGCGAACTCGAGGCAAGAATGATGGTGCGCCCGGGCTGAACGGTCATTGATGGCGCTCGCTGCTTACGTGGTCTCTGCTGCTTATTATCATACGAAGAGTTGAGATGAGTTGCCTAACTTCGCCACTGATTCGCCCCGATGCGTTTCGCGTAATGCGTTTCGCGTGAAGAGGACGATGCACGTCCCAATCCCCGGAGCGGCGTATTTTTGACCTGCGCTAGACTAGGCTATAGAATCCACGCCCTTATGTCTGGTGGGTTGCCATCGCGGATTCATCCGTTCCGCTTGGCGGGGCAGGGCGCCTGTCTCGAAGGTGCGGTGCCGCTTTCGCACATGCATCGATTGCGCGAAATGCTGACGTCGCACCAGGGGGAAGCAAGAGTCTCACTGTGCTTCGACCGCAATGCGGGCGGCTTGAACGTGGTGGCAGGGCGGGTACGTACCGTGCTCGACATGCAGTGTCAACGCTGTCTGCAGCCGGTAACCAAAAGCATAGACCGGGGCTTCAGGTTGGCCGTCGTGAGCAGCGACGCCGAGGCGATGCAACTTCAGGCGGAGTACGAGGTGTTGCAGATTGGAGATGAGAGCCTGTGTACGCGGGATCTAATCGAAGACGAGTTGTTGTTGTCCTTACCGTTGATTCCCATGCACGACGATCCCGCGGCGTGCGACGCCGCTATGTTAGACAAGCTCAATGTTGGCCGCGCCGAAATCGACAATGAGGCGCGCCGATCCGCGCGCAGCTCCTTTGCCGTGCTCAAAGACTTGAAGCATAGCTGAAGGTATTTTATTGGAGATACGTTCATGGCCGTACCACAAAGACGTCGGTCCCGCTCTCGCCGCGACATGCGGCGCTCCCACGACGCATTGAGCAAGCCGACGCTATCGGCAGATTCCACCACGGGCGAAACCCACAGGCGCCACCACATTGGCCCGAAGGGCTATTATCGCGGCCGCCAGGTCATCAAGCCCAGGGACGAGGAAGAGGAAGCCTAGACTTCGGGTGCCAGCTTAGTCCCGCCTCCTTCAGTCTGCTGTTGCCGGTGTCGCTCGCGAAACAGCATCTGTCCGCCTGTCCGTACTCTGACGCTCAGTTCGCGCCGCAGATGAAACAGAGGGTCACCATTTCCCTCGACGCCATGGGTGGTGATTACGGCGCGGGGATTGTGGTGCCGGCAGCCGTCAGCGCGCTGCATCGGTTCGACGACATCGAGTTGATCCTGGTCGGCGATGAAAAGGTCATTGCGGCTCAGTTAGCCAGGGCGCGGGAGCGAGCAGGCGGCCGTCTGCGTGTGCATCATGCCAGCGAGACAGTGGCGATGGACGAGCCTCCTGCGCAGACCCTGCGGCTCAAGAAGGATTCCTCTATGCGGGTCGCGATCAACCTGGTGCAATCGGGCGTCGCGCAGGCGTGCGTCAGCGCCGGCAACACCGGCGCGCTGATGGCGACGGCCCGCTTCGTGCTCAAGACGCTGGCGGGCATCGACAGGCCGGCCATCATCACCGGCATCCCGTCGCTCAAGGGCCATACGCACGTGCTGGATCTAGGTGCCAATGTGAATTGCAAGGCCCAACACCTTTTTCAGTTTGCCGTCATGGGATCGGTGCTGGCCAGCGCCGTGGACGAACTCGAGAACCCGCGCGTGGGCCTGCTCAATGTGGGCCAAGAAGCGATTAAGGGCAATGATCAAGTCAAAGAGGCCGACCGATTGCTCAAACATAGTCTGTTAAACTACGTCGGCTATGTAGAGGGCGATGCCATCTACTGCGGCGACGTGGACGTGGTGGTATGCGACGGCTTCGTTGGAAATATATCGCTCAAGGCCAGTGAAGGCGTGGCCAAGATGGCCTCACAACTGGTGCGCAAGGAATTCGGGCGCAATCTGATCACACGGTTGAGCGGCCTGGCCGCCATCCCCGTATTACGGGCGTTTGGCAATCGCATCGATCCCAGACGCTACAACGGCGCGAGCCTGGTGGGCCTGCAGGGCATCGTCATCAAGAGCCATGGCGGCGCAGATGCGTTCTCGTTCGAACATGCCATTCAGATCGCCCGCATCGAGGCCCGCAAGTCGGTTCCGCAGCGCATCGATAAGCAGCTCGAGAGGCTGTTAACCTAGAAACGAGCAGAATAAATCGAGCATAGAAGACAAATGTATGCGCGAATCGCAGGAACCGGCAGCTATCTGCCGGAAAAAGTACTGACCAATCATGATCTCGAGAAGCTAGTCGATACCTCCGATAAATGGATTACCGAGCGCACCGGCATCAAGAAGCGGCACATCGCGGCCGAGGGTGAGACTACCTGCGATATGGCGGAGATCGCCGCGCGCCGCGCGCTGGAAATGGCCGGCAGACGCGCGGTGGATATCGACTTGATCGTGCTGGCGACCACGACCCCGGACAAGGTCTTTCCCAGCACCGCCTGCCTCCTGCAGAAACGCCTAGATATTCACGGTTGCGCGGCCTTCGATATTCAGGCTGTGTGCACCGGCTTTGTCTACGCGCTGAGCATCGCGGATCGCTTCATCCGCACCGGGGGGGCGCGCTGCGCATTGGTGATCGGCGCTGAGGCGCTCTCGCGTCTGCTGGACTGGACCGATCGCACCACCTGCGTGTTATTCGGCGACGGCGCCGGCGCGGTGATGCTGGAGGCCACCGATGCGCCTGGTATCATGTCTACGCACTTGCACGCGGACGGCAGTTACGAGCACTTGCTGCATGTACCAGCTGGCGTGGGACAGGGCTACGGCAGGCTCATCGAGGGTGAGGCCTTCATGCAGATGAAGGGTAACGAGGTATTCAGGATGGCGGTCAGAACGCTGGGTCGCATCGTCGATGAGACGCTCGCTGCCAATGCGATTGACAAGGAGGATATCGACTGGATCATTCCCCATCAGGCCAACCACCGCATCATCGAGGCTACCGCCCATAAACTTAAGATGTCCATGGATCGCGTCGTAGTGACAATCGACGAGCACGGCAATACCTCCGCCGCCTCGATCCCGCTGGCATTGGACGTGGCCGTGCGGGACGGCCGCATCCGGCGCGGCGAGATCTTGATCATGGAGGCGTTCGGCGGCGGCTTCACGTGGGGTTCCGCGTTGTTGAAGTACTAGTTGCACCACAGGACATGATAAATCGCGATCAGGGCGTTGCGCCTGCAGCGCATGATCGGCGTAGAGCAATCTCTCAGTGGCGATGGATAGCTTAGCCCGCGTGCATGGCCACTGAAATCGAGCGCAAGTTCCTAGTCCGTTCCGACGCCTGGCGCGAACAGGTGCAACACAGCGAACACTACGTACAGGGATATCTCGCCAACACCCGCTTAAGCTCCATCCGGGTGCGTGTGACTGACGATCAGGGCTGGCTCAACATCAAACGCGCGGTTCCCGGCGTCGAGCGGGATGAATACGATTATTCCATCCCCGCGGACGATGCGCGTGAGCTCCTGGCCAGCCTCTGCGAAGGTCATCTGATCGAAAAGACCCGCTACAGCGTGCGCTGCGCCGAACAGCTCTGGGAGATCGACGTCTTCGAGGGTGATAATGCAGGTCTCACAATCGCCGAGATCGAATTAAAGTCGCCGGCGCAGACTTTCGAGCGGCCCATCTGGCTAGGTGAAGAGATCTCGCACGACCTGCGCTACTATAACAACATGCTTGCCATGCATCCGTATAAGAATTGGAGCTGAGTGCAGGTCGCGTATCAACGGATTTCCTAGCCCAACGCCGCGGCTTACAATGTTGGCATGACCGATGGACCCCATCAGCATGCGGGCTTTGATCGCAAACGCTTTATAGAGACTCTGACTCATCGTCCTGGAGTTTACCGCATGCTGGACGAGCAGGGTAGGCATCTATATGTGGGCAAGGCCAAGGACCTGAAGAAGCGAGTCTCAAGCTATTTCCAACGTAGTGGCCACAGCCCTCGCATTCAGGCTTTGATCGCGCGCACTCGGCGAATGGAGGTCACCATTACCAATACCGAGGCCGAGGCCTTGCTGCTCGAAAACAATCTGATTAAGGAACATCGGCCGCGCTACAACGTGTTGCTGCGCGACGATAAAAGCTATCCCTATATTTATGTCTCGATGGATCAGGAACATCCGCGGCTGTCTTTTCATCGTGGCGCGCGGCTTGGCAAGGGGCGTTACTTTGGGCCTTACCCCAGCGCGGGCGCGGTGCGCGAGACGCTCAGTCTCTTGCAAAAGTTATTTAAGGTACGCCAATGCGAGGACAGCTTTTATCGAAGCCGCACGCGCCCTTGCCTACAACATCAGATCGACCGCTGCACCGCTCCCTGTGTGGGCTTGGTTGCCGCGGAGGAATATCAGGCCAATGCCCGAGACGCCGTCAAGTTTCTTGAGGGCAAGAGTAACGAGGTGATCGAAGCGCTCATCCGACGCATGGAGGCGTCCGCCGAGCGGCACGAATACGAACAGGCAGCGATGTACCGCAATCGTATCGAGACCCTACGCAGGATTACCGAGCAGCAGTACGTGAGCGGCGAGCGCGGCGACCTGGATATCATTGCGGCAACGACGGTGGATGGAGTCGCCGGCGTGCAGATATTCAGCATCCGGGCTGGGCATAATCTTGGTAACCGGAGCTACTTCCCGCAAGCGGCCGAGGACATCACCGAAAGCGAACTGCTCACGGCGTTCATAGGCCAGTACTACCTGAATCGGGAAATCCCCGCGGAGATCATCGTCAGCCATCGACCCAAAGATTTCGCGGCACTGATCGAGATGTTGACGACTCAACGCGGGCAGCGGGTGACCATCACTCCAAAGGTGCGCGGCGCCCGCGCCCGCTGGCTAGACATCGCCAATCGTAATGTCGCCCACGCCTTGCGCGCGCGCCTGGCCTCTCGATCGAGCATGCAGAAACGCCTAGAAGCCCTGCAGGAAGAACTAAAGCTCGATGTGACGCCCAGCCGCATGGAGTGTTTCGACATCAGCCATACGCTGGGCGAGGCGACCGTGGCCTCCTGCGTGGTATTCGATGCGCAAGGGCCAGTCAAATCCGACTACCGGCGTTTCAACATCGAAGGGATCGAGCCGGGAGACGATTACGCGGCCATGCGTCAGGCGCTGACCAGACGTTACACGCGCCTCAAGGCCGGCGAGGGGAAGCTGCCCGATGTCTTATTCATCGACGGCGGCAAGGGCCAGGTCAAAGAGGCAGTGGAGGTGCTCGAGGAACTGCAAGTAGCGGGCGTCACGCTCATCGGTGTCGCGAAGGGCGAGGGCCGCAGGCCCGGTTTGGAGCGCTTGGTGCTGAGTGACCGCAGCACGCCGCTCGCGCTGCCGCCAAACTCGCTTGTATTGCACCTGATCCAGCAGATTCGTGACGAGGCTCATCGGTTCGCGATCACCGGCCACCGTAAGCGGCGCGCGAAAAGCCGCGTCATATCTCCCTTGGAACAAATTTCGGGCCTCGGGCCTAAGCGCCGGCAGAGTTTATTAAAATACTTCGGCGGCATGCGTGGCGTGACCCGCGCAGGCGTGGAAGATTTAGCCAAGGTCCCCGGCATCAGCAAGGCGCTCGCACAGGATATCTACGATGTGTTCCATGCGTATTGACCAGGAGGCGCAACGAGACCCCTCGCCAACACTGGCCGGGCGCCCGCTCAAACGCATTCGGATCCCGCTTAATGTTCCGGTTGTCCTCACGCTGCTGCGCATCGCTCTGATTCCGCTCTTCGTGCTGGTATTTTACCTGCCCTTCGCGTGGGCCTATCCGGCGAGCGCCTTCGTGTTTCTGCTGGCCGGCGTCACTGATTGGCTGGACGGCTACCTCGCGCGCCGGTGGAAACAGACCTCGGCGTTCGGCACGTTTCTCGATCCTGTTGCCGATAAACTCATGGTCGCCGCGGCGCTCGTCATGCTAGTCGATAAGCACAGTTCGGTGTGGCTGGCTGTACCCGCAATCATAATCATTGGGCGCGAGATCGGCGTATCCGCGCTGCGTGAGTGGATGGCGGAGCTGGGTCAGCGTGGGATCGTGGCGGTATCGTACATCGCCAAGGTGAAGACCACATGCCAGATGATCGCTTTGATCCTTCTGCTGTATCACGAACCTATCTTGAGCCTGCCCACCTTTGCCGTGGGCGCGGTGCTGCTTTACGTGGCTGCCGCGCTGACGCTGTGGTCCATGTTCGTTTATTTGCGCGCGGCCTTCCGCACGATAGATGTGGTTTAGCGATTGCTTGACAGTCGTCGGACGATATCTACAATGAGATAGTATTCGACACAAGGGCATGGCTCGACTGGATCAGCCGAAATTCTTCGTCCGGTGACCGAGTGCGGTTCGGCAAACGCCTAGCTAGGACGGCCGAGCGATGCCGATCCCAAGTGCGGCTACGGCGGTATAGAGATCCGATAAGATTCTTACAGAATGCGGGAATAGCTCAGTTGGTAGAGCACAACCTTGCCAAGGTTGGGGTCGCGAGTTCGAGTCTCGTTTCCCGCTCCAGATCTCGAACGAACCCCGGTCAACCGGGGTTTTTCATTAGGGGATACACGGGTGTCCGGGTGTGGGCCTGATGGTATCATCCCTCGCTTGTGGCTGAGTGGCAGAGTGGTTATGCAGCGGCCTGCAAAGCCGTGTACGCCGGTTCGATTCCGACCTCAGCCTCCATTTCCCTGTTCATCAAAATTCATTGACACTCATAGGTTACGGAAAACAATCTATTTTATACAGTCCTGCGTTCATGAATATCCATCGGGATCCATTGAAAGCCACGTCCTGGTAGGGGTAGTTTTAGGGGTACGTAAATCACCGCCGTTGGTTGTTACCCCGATGCGTCTGACGGACAATGCCATCCGCAATGCGCAGCCGCGCGAGAAGTCCTATAAGCTATTCGAAGACAGCGGCTCGTTCTCGCTGCTGAAACCGACTGGCGGAAAGTGGTGGAGGTTCAAGTACCGGCTCGACGGGAAGGAGCGACTGTTATCGCTCGGCACATACCCCGACGTAAGATTGAAGGAGGCTCGCGAGAAGCGCGACGGGGTTCGTAAGCAGATTGCTGCGGGTATAAACCCTAGTCACGCGCGCAAGGCTGCGAAGTTGGCGCGCGGTGGAACGAACAGTTTTGAGGCGGTTGCGCGGGAGTGGCTGGACAAGTACAAGCAGGGTCGGGCTGAAAGCACCATAGTCCAAGTCATCAGCCGGCTTGATCGGGATGCATTCCCGTGGCTGGGCGATCGACCTGTTGGCGAGATTACGGTGCTGGAGCTGGCAGCGGTGCTACACCGCATTGAACAGCGCGGGACAGTGGGAACTGCGCACCGCGTTCGACGCCATTGTGGTCAAGTTTTCCGTTATGCAATCGCGACCGGGCGGGCGCAGCACGATTTGTCCGGCGACTTGCGTGGGGCGTTAGCTCAGGTTAAGGCCAAACATCGCGCCGCAATCACCGATCCAAAGGACGTTGGCCCCTTGCTGCGCGCCATAGATGGCTATCAAGGCTTATTTGTGACGCGGTGCGCACTCCGCGCTTGGCATCCTTGGTGTTTGTGCGGCCAGCGGAGCTACGCAAGGCGGAATGGCCCGAGTTCGATTTAGACGCCGGCGAGTGGAATATCCCTGCCGTTCGCATGAACATGAAGCGGCCGCACCTAGTGCCATTAGCATCACAGGCCGTCGCAATCCTGCGCGAGCTTCATCCTCTAACCGGCCCTGATGGATACGTGCTTCTGGGCGCCAGGACAAGTACCTGGCCCATGAGTGAGAATACGATTAATGCTAGCTTGCGGAGGCTCGGCTATAGCAAGGATGATCTATGCGGGCGCGGCTTCCGCGCAATGGCACGCACGATTCTTGATGAAGTATTAGGCGTGCGCCTCAACTCCATCGAACATCAGCCTAGGCATGCTGTGCGTGATCCGAATGGCCGGGCTTATAACCGCACGAGATTCCTGCCCGAACGTCGGGAGATGATGCAGCGATGGGCTGACTATTTAGACAAGCTTGCCGCCGACCGGAAGGTCATCCGCAACCGGCATAGTCCGGCGGTCAGTCTTTGGGATGGGAGAAGGGTTTAGGGCGTTGCTTTCAAATCAGGGCGAAGCGACAGGGTCGCCGCGTATCCTGAACAACGCCCTCAAAGGACTCGGACACCCGCTACCTCTTCGGCGGGGCACTCAACGTCTCGCTTTGGGGGCGCCAGCTTCGCACACGTCGTAGGGAAGTGTCGGGCTTCTTGTTCTGTCTCAAACATCCGCACGGCAGACCAGCCCGGCTCTAGTGCGACGGCTATACGCGTTCCCAACGACTATCGTGTTCGCACCGCTCTATAGCGTGCTCATAATCCCGCTGCGCCTGCTTCTGACATGAATATAGGTTAACAAGGGCGCAGTCGCCGATGCCGCGACGAATAGCCGAGTAATACTGATCCACTTGGCCCAATTCATAGGTCAGGGTCTGATGGTCACTTCGCCCGTTACGAAGGATTGCGCGGAAGGATGCCGATGCAGATACGTGCGGGTGTGGGGTGTGTTCCAGCCAGCGGCCAGTACCGTCAAGGCGAGCATATACGGGGTGCGCTGTTGCATACCGCTTGTAGGATTTCACTCTATTATCTCGCCTCCAGTTTCGAATGACCTCGACTCATTCGTTATAGGGCGTGACTGTACCACTAATGAGAGCCGTGTAGTTCGGAATTAGTGCAAGACAACTGTCGTTGCAGATTTTTATAGTAGTTCGTCTCCATTGGGATCGTTGATGATGGTCTCGTACGGGCGCGCGCCCACGGGGCACAAAGGGCGCGTGCGAGTTGGAGTTAGTGACTGCGGCGCATTAAGGAGC
>JAPSGG010000017.1 GCA_031177845.1 Chromatiales bacterium | reverse complement strand
GATATCCACGGTCAGCACGAGCATCAGTCGCTGTTGCGCGCTGAGACGCAGCGCCAGTTGCTCGACACGCACGCCGACAACGGCGAACGGCTCGAAAAGCTGGCGGTGTGCTACGGCGAGTATCAAAGGCTCCAGCAAAAGCTTCAGATGCTCGCAACACAGGGGCGCGAGCGCAATGACCGCATCGATCTGCTGCGTTTCCAGGTACAGGAACTTGTCGAGCTTAATCTCGGTGCTGGTGAATTTGAGCTTCTGGACGAGGAACATCGGCGCCTGGCCAATGCCGGGCGCTTGAGGGAAGCGAGCACTGCCGCCTACATGGCGCTGTACGAAGCCGACGAGGATGCGCTGGATGCGCGCGTGGGCAGGATCATCAGCGCGCTGGAGACGCTGCTTGCATTGGACAGTCGACTCAATGAGCCCGTCGCTCTCCTGAGCGAAGCGCAGACGCAGTTACGCGAGGCCTCCAGTGCACTACGTCGTTACGGCGAGAGCATGGATGCTGACCCACAGCGGCTCGCATGGGTGGAGGCCAGACTCTCCGACATTCACCAACTAGCGCGTAAACATCGGATAGCCCCTGCCCAACTCCCGGATCGGCTAACGGAATTGAAGGCTGAACTGGACTCCCTGCAGGGTCCGGAATTCGATCTTGAAGGGCTACGCGCGCGGTTGGAAGAAGTCGAGAGCCACTACATGGCTTTGGCTCGGGCGATATACGAGGCGCGCACGGCCGCCGCATCCGAACTGAGCAGAGCGGTCACCGATGCGATGCAAGAGCTCAGCATGCCAGGCGGGCGTTTCGAGATTACGGTTGAATTCAGGGAAAAGGACAGCCCCTCGCCGCAGGGGCTCGATCGCATCGAGTTTCAGGTCAGCGCCAATCCTGGCCATCCCGTGAAACCGCTGAGCAAGGTTGCCTCGGGCGGTGAGCTATCTAGAATCAGCCTCGCGATAATGATAGTCGCCGCGCGGGACTTGAGTATTCCGACGCTCATCTTCGATGAAGTGGACGCGGGCATCGGCGGGGCCGTGGCGGAAGTCGTCGGGCGCCAGTTGCGGAACTTAGGCGAGCATCGCCAGGTGCTTTGCGTGACGCATCTCCCGCAGGTCGCGGCGCAGGCTCATCATCATTACCGAGTCCGCAAGCGCAGCGACAGACACAAGACCCGCGCCGACGTCCTCGCCCTAGAGACCCACGCGCGGGTGGAAGAGATTGCACGCATGCTTGGGGGGCTGGAGCTGACCGACAAGACCCGCGCTCATGCCAGGGAGATGATCGGCCGGGCGCAGGCGGATACGGCTTAGCAGGGCGCGAATAAATGACTCATGATTCCTCACGCCCATATGAGACTGCGAGGGTCAACGCCGCTCGATGCTGCTTTCACAGTTGCCGCAGACACCGTAGATGATGAGCGCGTGGTCAGTCATCTTGAAGCCGGCGCTTGATGCGATCTCCTTTTGCTTGCGCTCGATGGTGTCGTCCACGAATTCCACGATCCTACTGCACTTCACGCATACCAAATGATCGTGATGCCGGCCGCGATCCAGTTCGAACACCGCCTGTCCGCCCTCGAAGTGATGGCGGATCACCAAACCCGCGGCCTCGAACTGAGTCAATACCCGGTAAACTGTCGCCAGCCCGATTTCCTCCCCCGAATCGAGCAGGATACGATAGATGTCTTCAGCGGTCAGGTGATGCGTATCGGCATTGGAGGTCTCGAGTATTTCAAGGATCTTCATGCGTGGCAGCGTGACCTTGAGTCCCGCCTTCTTGAGGTCCTGGCTTTCCACTATGCGCTCCAGGTGGTATGACGTATCATGCGGTAGTAGAGCAGTCTAGCACTTTTCACCGGTATTCTTATGATTATACCCTTTCGACGCATTGCGCATGCGCGCCTTGTCGCCGTCATTGTCGCCGCTCTCATCCTCTGCACCTGCTCCGTGGTCTCAGTGCACAAGATTGACGTGCGGCAGGGCAATGCCCTAGAAGAGGAGACCGTCGAGCAACTGGAGGTGGGCATGAACGCCGAACAGGTGCGTTTTCTACTTGGGAATCCCGTCATCGACGACAGTTATCACACCGATCGCTGGGATTACGTGTACTACTTCAAGCCGGGCGACGGACCGGCGGAACAGCGTAGCCTTACCGTGTTTTTCGAGGACGGACAAGTCGTCCGGATCGAGCCACCGCAGAGTGCAGATCCGGCGGATGAGAATCGCAGCGTCAGCGGCGGCCGACGTATTGATCTCGCCTCTTAGCGGCCTCTGCGCGCCGCCGACGGGCCTCCTTGGGATCGGCTAGCAACGGCCGGTAGATCTCTATCCGATCCTTGTGTCGTATTGATCGGTCGAGCTCGATGGGCTGGCCGAACACACCGATTCGGTTCACAGCGAGATCGATTTCCGGATAGCGCTCGAGTAAGCCCGAGCCTTGAATAGCCTCCCCAGCCGTAGCGCCGTCCACAAGCTCAAGTTCAACGGTGGTCTGTTCGTCGGCGCGCGCGTAGGCGACCTCTACAACAATGCGCCCCAGTCTGTTATCGGTTGCCATAGACCTCGTGCGCGCGCTTGACGAAGGCGTCGACCAGAAAATTGGCGGCGTGATTGAATACCGGCCCCAGGGTCAGGGCCATAATCCTACTCGACAACTCGAAGGCCATGTCCAGCGATACGCGGCAGGCACCAGCTCCCGACGGCTCGAATCTCCACAGCCCTTCCAGCCGGCGAAATGGGCCCTCGATCAGCTGCATCTCGACGCGTTCATTCTTTTTCAGCAGGTTGAGCGTCGTAAAGGAAGTTTCGATCCCCCGTTTGGCCACTTTGAGTGTCGCCTTGATTTGCCGCTCATCGCGCTGCAACACCCGTGCGCTTCGACACCAGGGTAGAAACTGAGGATAAGCCTCAATGTCGTTGACCAAGTCGAACATTTCCGAAGGCAGGTAAGGGACCACGGCGTTGCGGTGTACGGTGCGCATAAAGGATGCCAGTTCACCAGGAAGCGAAGTTCTGAAGGTTACAGGGCGGGGCTGTCGGCAAGCAGCGCACTCCACGTCTCAGGGTTACGTCGCACCATCTATCAAACATATAAATGTTTGACAAACAGAGCAAGTCGCGGACATGCGCCGCAGCGCAGCGAATCGGAAAAGGCCGGGAAGAACTTTTCAGATCTTGCTATCGCACGACCGCGCGTGCTGGCGGCACCCGCGAGTCGATCGCATATAATGCCTGTATGACCAAGCGAGATAAGCACGGCGGCGGCACCATCGCGCTAAACAAGAAAGCGCAGCATGACTTCTTTATCGAGGAGCGGTTCGAGGCCGGCCTGGTGCTCGAAGGATGGGAGGTCAAGAGTCTCCGCGGCGGCCGCGCGCAGTTGAACGAAAGCTACGTGTTGATCAAGGACGCCGAGGCGTGGCTGCTCGGCGCGCACATTGCGCCGCTGCCTACGGCCTCGACGCACATTTCACCGGATCCTTCACGCACGCGCAAACTGTTACTGCATCGCGACCAGTTGGACAGGCTGATCGGCGCGGTGGAACGTAAAGGTTATGCGCTGGTGCCCACGGCCCTCTACTGGAAAAATGGTCGCGCCAAGCTCGAGATCAGTCTCGCACGCGGAAAGAAACAATACGACAAACGGGCGACGGAGAAACAGCGCGACTGGCAGCGGAATAAACAAAGGCTGATGAAGCAGCGGCAGTAGTTAATATTGACGTCGGCCTCTGGCCAGAGGCCATAGTCTACCGCGTATTGTTCGCATCCTGGTCGCCCTCAATAACCATGAACGCGGGCCATCTAATGCGAATTCGCCCGCAACCACAGGCAGTTGCCACCGCTTGCCTTATCGATGTTCTGCAGGCACGTCGCGTGCGCCTCGAGCTCGCTGTCATCGGCCATAATCACGCGCAGCGCCGGGCGTCCGGTTAATAAATGCGTGATCGTTTCGCTGCCACGCTCCGCCTGCTCGAGATCCGCGGTCAGCGCAAGATTGGCTTGGCCGCCGGTCATTACCAGATAGACTTCAGCTAACAGGCGAGCATCAAGCAGCGCGCCGTGCAGTTCGCGATGAGAGTTATCGACGCCGTAGCGCTTGCATAGGGCATCCAGATTGTTCTTCTGGCCAGGATGCAGCTGCCGCGCCAACTCCAACGTATCCACGACGCCGCATATACCGCGCACGCAGCCACCCCCGACACGCGCCAGTTCCGCATCGATGAACTCCAAATCGAACTGTGCGTTATGGATGATCAGCTCGGCACCTCGCATGAACTCCAGCAGTTCGGCGGCGATATCGGCAAAACGAGGCTTATCCGCCAGGAACTCGGCAGTCAGACCGTGCACCTCGGTAGCAGCCGCATCGATGCCGCGGTCTGGCTGAAGATATTGATGCCAGGTGCGGCCGATGCGGCGATTGACCAGTTCCACACAGCCAATTTCGATGATGCGGTGACCCTGAGAAGCTTCCAGACCGGTAGTTTCGGTATCGAGCACGATTTGCCTCATGAACCCTTATTCCCCCTATGGATTGGGAGCGCGTCTTGAGTCCGCTGCGCCAGTCAGTAATTCGTCGATGGCCTGATTGGCGAGTCGATCCGCGAATTCGTTTTCAGGATGGCCGCTATGACCTTTGACCAAACGCCACTGAATGCGATGTCTGGCGGTCGCCTCCTCGAGCCTCCGCCACAGGTCTTCGTTCTTCACCGGCTTTCGCGCGGCCGTCTTCCAGCCGCGCCTTTTCCAATCTGCCATCCACATGCTGATGCCTCCCATCAGGTACTTCGAGTCCGTGGTCAGCACTATGTCACACCCACGCTTGAGCGACTCCAATGCGACGATCGCGGCGGTCAGCTCCATGCGGTTGTTAGTGGTCAGAAACTCGCCACCCCTGAGCAACTTCTCATGGCCCTGATACCGCAATAGGGCGCCCCAGCCCCCAGGCCCCGGATTGCCCCGGCAAGCGCCATCAGTGAAGATTTCAACGGCGCTGGACATGCGTCCGAATGCGCGCCGAGGGTTCAGCCAGTTTGCCGGGAATGATGCCGCGGCGCTGCTGCCAGCGCGGTTTCAGCGGTGTCAGGGTCGCCACCCTTTTGCGCGCCACCAGCAGACGCACGCCGCCAATTAGGGGGAGGACGGAACATCCAATGCGCTCCATTGGCGCCAGCCGCTGCAGCAAGCCGGCCCTTTGAATAGGTGGCCTAAAACCCCGGTAGTCGCAAGTCTCGGTTTCGAAGCCCAATAAAGACAGCCAGTCTTTGAGCCTCGCGCTGGAGTAGAAGTGCCCACACCACGGCGCCTGATTCCTCCAGCCCAGCGCCAGGCTCCATAGTCCATACAGGCTCCATGGATTGAATCCGATCACGATTAGGCAGCCCTCGGGAATTAAGATGCGTTCGACCTCCCGCAGTACCTGGTGAGGATCCGCCGCGAAATCGAGGGTGTGCATCAGTAGAACTAGATCGATACAGTCCGCATCGAAAGGCAGCGCCGCGACATCGGCCACTACATCCGCCGCCAGCGCATTTGTGTCTAGACACACCTGGTGATTGATGCGGCTGGCCGCCATCAGATCCAGCCCCGAGGCCAGGCAACCGATCTGCAGAGCATGATATCCGAACCTCTCGGCCAGCACCTCATTGAGGCGACTCTTGATGTCGGCAAGTAACAGCTGACCCGCATGAGTACCATACCAGTCACCCATGGCCGCCGATAACTGTGCGGGCGCCTGCACGCAGCGATGCTTGGTTTCCATGGGCCCGTAGCATAACGCGTTTGCGGTGGGCGGGCATAGCGCATCCACAGGGGATGGGCGGCAAATCGGCCAGGACAGATGGCTCAATTGTTGCAGAAGCTCGCCTTGTTTTCGTGCGGGATCAAAAGTTAGAGTCTAATCCCATGTCCCAGCCACCGCTTCTCAGGTTTGTGCGTCCGGCGCTTATCGCCCTGTCCGTGACATTGAGCGCCTGCTCCGTACACCCTGTAAAGGACGCGAAATCCTTTCGGCGCGCAGAGCCACCGAACGGCAATGAGATGTCGTCTGCTGTCGAAGCGCCAGATCCGCACGTCGTGGCAATCCCCGACGAGCCGGACGAACCGCTTCCTGTGGTGCTACTCGAATCCGACCCGACCAACGAGGGTGAGGGGCAGATTGAGCAAGACCACGACATTTGGCAGCGCGTGCGGGATGGCTTCGCCTTAGGGGACTCGGCCGACGACGATCCGCGCGTACGCAAGTATCTGGCTTGGCATCAGGCCAATCCGGATTATCTCCATCGGGTCACCGGCCGCGCGGAACCTTACCTGTACTTCATCCTGGAGGAGATCGAGCGGCGTCAAATGCCCACCGAATTGCTCTTGCTGCCAGTCATCGAGAGCGCGTACATCCCGAACGCTTATTCACGCTCCCATGCCGCGGGCATATGGCAGTTCATACCGAGTACGGGGAGTCTGTACGGCCTCAAACAAAACTGGTGGTACGACGGGCGGCGCGACATTTACGCCTCCACCCTCGCCGCGCTGGATTACCTTGAGAGTCTCAATGAGCTGTTCGAGGGCGACTGGTTCCACAGCCTCGCGGCTTACAATTGCGGCCCCAACCGCGTGTTCCGGGAGATCGCGATAAACAGCCGCCAAGGTAAGCCTACCGATTACTGGCATCTCAAACTGCCTAGCGAAACTCGCAGCTATATTCCCAAGCTACTAGCGGTCAAGGCGCTGGTGCAGGATCCGGTCGCATACGGCATCGCTTTGTGGCCCGTGGCGGATGAGCCGTATGTGACCGTAGTGGATATCGACGCACAGATCGACGTGGCGCTCGCGGCCGAGCTCGCGGACATGGAGATCGGCCCTTTCCAACTGCTCAATCCCGGCTTCAGCCACTGGGCGACCGATCCGGATGGCCCCCACCGCCTGCTATTGCCTATCGACCGAGTGGAAAGATTCAAGCTACGGCTGGCCGAATTGCCCGCAGACCAGCGCGTCACGTGGCTGCGCCACCAGATCAAGAGCGGCGAGACCTTGTCTGACATCGCTGCACGCTATGGCACCACCGTGGCCACGCTACAGCATGCCAATGGACTGCGCAGCAGCCGGATTCAAGCCGGAAGTCATCTTCTGGTGCCACAAGCCATGTCCACTTCCGGTGCGTCCGCCTTTGCGGGTGCGCGCACGACGATGCTGCGCGAACCTGCGCTCGAACCCGACAAACCACATACACATATCGTCAGACGCGGGGAAACCCTGTGGAGCATTTCGCACAGCTACGATGTTTCGATCTTTGAATTGGTCAGTTGGAATAACAAGGAATCCAGTAGCGTCATCAGGCCCGGCGAAAGACTGATCGTCTGGGGTGAACAGATCAATGCTCACCCCACAATCAGGGCTATTAGGTATTCGGTGCAACGTGGAGATTCGCTCTATGCCATCGCGCGGCGATTCAAGGTCACGATCGCAGAACTTCGCCGCTGGAACAATATGCACGATGAGACGCTATTGCAGCCTGGACAGGCGATGACATTGTATGTGAACACAGCGCAGCGCGGGGACAAGAGCTGACCAAGGCATCGGCCCCGCGATGCCGTCCTGCTGCCATGGTGGTGGCTGTTTCCACCCGCGCCGCCTACTAGATCACGCCCTCCTTCCATGCCGGGTGCTGTCCCGCAAGAGGCGGCAATGCCAAGTACCGGACTTAACCAGTGCCCCCTACTTAAGAGTCTCGAACCTTCATTGCGACCGTTCGTAATGCCGTGATAACCGCTAATCGGTTTCTGAACTAGCGGCGCGGCAGCCGTGAAAGAACTCACATCGCGCTGGCAGTGGAACACGTAAGCTCATAGCGAAATGGGCAGTCAGCCGGCAAGGGCATGTGACATGAACCTGAAGAATGTACTCCATATTGCGGTCCGCAGTGATGTCGGCCGTGTGCGTGCACGCAATGAGGACCGCATAGGCGAAGACTTGGAGATCGGCGTGGTGGTCCTTGCCGACGGCATGGGTGGATATCGTGGCGGCGACGTGGCCAGTGCCATCGCCGTCGATACCATACTGAAACATCTTAGGGCTGCTATTCCAAGCTTCGCGCCGGGCGAAATCGACGCCGCCACGGGGTATCCAAGAGAAGCGCTTGCAGTTCGTCAATCGATCATCAGAGCCAACAAGTTGATCTTTGAGACTGCCAGTGCGGAGCCGCAATACCGGGGAATGGGCACAACCCTGGTCATGGCGATCTTCTACGACGACCGGATGACCATCTCCAATATCGGCGACTCGCGCATGTATCGCTTCCGAGATGAGCAGCTGGAACAGCTCACAGCTGACCATACACTTCGCCAAGAGCTGGTCGACAGAGGGTTTTGCACGCCCGAAGAAGCCCGCACCTCTCTTAACAAGAATCTGGTAACGCGTGCCCTAGGTACGGAGCCGTGGGTTAAGATCGATATCCACGAGCATGGGGCCGTGCCCAATGACATCTATCTGCTCTGCTCGGACGGGCTCAGCGATATGATCGATGATCAAGATATTTATCGCATCCTGAAGGGCTCTGGCAACGATCTCGATACGGCTGCCGAGCACCTGATCTCTCTGGCCAACGAAAATGGCGGCAAGGACAACGTCTCAGTCGTACTGGTGAGTCCCAGAAAACCCTTTCCAGCCAGACAGCAGTGGCATCAAAAGCTGGCCCGCTGGTTCTGAGGCGTCATGCTTTCGGGTGCGAAGGAGCGCGTCTTCTTAAAGCCGCACGCGCGGGACGGCGGCCAATAATTTCTTTGTGTACGGATGGGTCGGCGCATCGCACACGCGCTGCGTAGGGCCGTGCTCGACTATTTGGCCGTCATACATGACCGCGATCTCGTCGCTGATGTACTCCACCACACCGATGTCATGCGTGATGAACAGGAGCGTAAGTCGGCGCTCCCGACGCAAATCCAGCAGCATCTTTAGGATCTCCGCCTGCACCGACACGTCTAGGGAGCTGGTCACTTCATCGCAGATGATGAAACCCGGATCGAGCACCATGGCACGGGCGATACAGATGCGCTGACGTTGTCCGCCCGAAAACTCGTGCGGGTAACGCCACAGGTAATTTGGGTCAAGTTGCACCCGTTGCAGTACCTGGCGGGCGATCTCCAGGCGTTCTTCGCGCGAATCGCCGATGCCATGCACGGCCATCGGCTCGGTGAGCGTAGCGGCGATGGTCAGACGCGGGTTCAGCGATGACATAGGGTCTTGAAAGATGATCTGCATGCGCCGACGGAACGGCTTCATCTGGGCGCGCGACAAGGATGTGATCTCCTGCCCTTCGTAGCTCACCTTGCCGCCGGTCGGCTCAATCAGGCGCAGGATCGCACGGCCTAGCGTCGTCTTTCCGCAGCCGGATTCGCCTACCAGTGCCAGAATCTGTCCCGTCGGAATCTGCAGCGTGACGCCATCCACCGCCTTGATATGGCCCACTGTGCGCCTGAGCAGCCCTTTCCGGATGGGAAAGTAGATCTGCAAGCAGGAGAGATCGAGCAGTGGTGTGGACGCCATCGGCCGCGCTGGTATGTCCGCACTGCTGGTTTGGACTGCGGTTGCCTGCACGGAGGATCTAGCGGCGCGCGACTTCTTAAGATTCTCCGGCAGCGCAGCCAGCAACTGCTTTGTATATGGATGCTTGGGATCCTTAAGCACTTGTTCCAGCGTGCCCGTCTCAACGATCTTACCCAACCGCATGACGGCCAGTCGATCCGCCATACGGGAGACCACGCCGAAATCATGAGTGATAAACAGGATACTAGTACCCCTGCGCGCCTGGAGATCTTTCATCAGCCGCAGTATCTCGGCTTGCACCGTGACGTCCAGCGCGGTCGTGGGCTCGTCCGCGATGAGCAGATCCGGCTCGCAGGCCATGGCCATCGCAATCATCACGCGCTGGCGCTGGCCGCCGGACAGGCGATGAGGATACTCATCGATGCGTTGCTCAGCATTGGGGATCTGTACCTGTTCTAGCACTTCAATCACCCGCGCACGCGCCTGGGACTGGCTCATATCGGGCCTGTGCAGGCGTAAACTTTCGATGATCTGATCGCCGATGGTGAACACGGGATTAAGTGATGTCATCGGCTCCTGGAAGATCATGCTGATGCGCGCGCCCCGAATCTCGCGCTTGCGGGCTTCCGGCAAGCGGAGCATGTCCACCCGTTCGATCATGCCACTTGCGTGGCGATAGTCGAACAGGATCTTTCCACTCGGATGAGCGCTGATCCCGGCAGGCATCAGCTGGATGACGGACAGCGCGGTCACCGATTTGCCACTGCCCGATTCGCCGACCAGACAGAAGGTCTCGCCTCTTCCGATGTGAAAGCTCACATCGTCGACGGCCTTGACCGTATCGCTATCGACGCTCAGGTAGGTCTTCAGGTTTTCAACTTCGAGCAGCATCTTCGGGCGTGCACATAATGTCTTCTTTTAGGCACTAGCTCAGCTCGCGGTCTTTTTTAGGTACGGATCGATGGCATCCCGCGACGCCTCGCCGATGAGGTTGTAGGCGAATACGGTCAGAAAGATTGCTCCGCCGGGAAAGGCTGCCATCCACCAGTTAAAGGTAGAAGACTGTACCGCCTGGTTGAGCATTTGACCCCAGGAGGGATCGTCGACCAAGCCGAGCCCCAGGAAGCTGAGTGTGGCCTCCGCGAGGATAGCGGAGGCTACGCCGAAGCTCGCCGCGACCAGAATGGGCGCGACACCGTTGGGCAGCATGTGGCGAAACAGGATCGAGTGCAGGGGCAAACCGCAGACGATCGCGGCCTGCACAAACTCCTGGCTCCGAAGCTTCAGAAATTCCGCGCGGATGTAGCGGGCATACCCGGACCAACTGGTGATCCCGATGATCACCATCATCAGATAGAGGCTGCGTCCGAAGAACGCGACCAGCGTCAGCAGTAGAAACAATGTCGGCACCGCCTCGAAGATCTCGACCAGGCGCATGCCAATGATATCCAGCCACCCCGAAAAATATCCCATCAGCCCGCCGATGATCACACCGATCAACATGGCGATGCCGGTGGCGACAAAACCTATCCCCAAGGCAATGCGAGAAGCGTATATCATACGGCTTAGGACATCAGCGCCGTTCTCGTCGGTACCCATCCAGTGGGTACGCTGCGGCGCGGCCGAAAGCGGCGCCTCAAGACCCGTATCGCCGTAATCCCGCAGATAGTCCTTGGGCGAATAAGGCACCGGCGCACGGATCATCCAATCAAAGGCACCATTGTGCTGCTTGATCCGATAGTCCGAGTAGATCGCCAGCGGCGGTGAGACCAGCGCCAGGCTCAGTCCGCCTGAAACCACCAGCACCGCGACCAG
>JAPSGG010000016.1 GCA_031177845.1 Chromatiales bacterium | reverse complement strand
CCGCCTTGGGACTGTCCGGTTCGTGGCTCGCCGTCAGCCAACATTTGCACGCCATCGAGCCCCATTAGTTGAACCCTGAAAGGAGGTCCCAGACAGCTCACAGGATGGAAGGCGAGGCCGATGATCCTTAACTTATCTTGTATTTTCAATGGCTTACTGTTTTAGAAATCCACGGCGGGCGCCCATATCGTGGGAACCTCTTTGTCTGTTGGCACTCTAACCCACCGAGTGCTAAAGTACTATCATCCTTTTGGGGGATCACTGACATGAGTAACGCATTGGTACAGCTTCAACCTGCGTCGCTGGCGGTGGTGCCGGTCGGTAACCTCGAGACATACATCAGTGCGGTCTATCGAGTGCCGATTCTGAGCGCGGAAGAAGAAAAAGAGCTCGCCACCCGGCTGCGCGAGCATAACGACTTGGAGGCGGCGCGTCGACTGGTGACTCACCACCTACGTTTCGTGGTGCAGGTCGCGCGCGGCTATCGCGGTTACGGGCTGCAGTTGGGCGATCTCATCCAGGAGGGTAACATCGGCCTGATGAAAGCCGTCAAGCGCTTCGATCCATCGTTCGGAGTACGGCTAGTATCCTTTGCCGTGCACTGGATACGTGCCGAGATTCATGAATTCATCCTGCGCAACTGGCGTATCGTTAAGGTTGCGACCACTAAGGCGCAGCGCAAGCTATTCTTCAATCTGCGCAGTGCTAAGAAGCGCCTGGGCTGGCTGAACCGTGAGGAAGTCGAGACCGTAGCGGACGACTTGGGCGTGAGTCCAGACGACGTCATGGAGATGGAAGGCCGCCTGAGCAACCAGGACATCGGCTTTGATTCCGAACCGGATGACGAAGCCGACACCTATTTTGCGCCGGCGGCTTATCTCGAAGATCAGCGCGCGGACCCTGCGCAGATGGTAGAGCAAAGCGATTGGGATGCTCATCATTCCGAACGTCTGCACAGCGCCTTAGAGATGCTGGACGAGCGCAGCCGCGACATACTGGCCAAGCGCTGGCTGGCGGAGGAAAAGGCTACGCTGACCCAGCTGGCCGACGAGTATCACGTTTCCGCCGAACGCATCCGGCAGCTGGAAAGCAATGCGATCAAGAAACTAAGGAACGCAATCGAGGCTTGACTGAGATCTTCTCGAGCGAGAAGGCCCGCTAGGGCCTTTTTTGTTGACCGCCACGCAAAGGGGCGCGCCTACTTGGCAGAAAAAAATAGATGTCGCCGTAATAGGCAGTGGCCTTCAGTCTGCTGTTATCGCAGTCGGTCATAAGCGCCACGGCATCGATGTTATCCAGCGCCAGGTCGAAGAAGCGCTTGAAATCTTCCCGCACGTTGCGCGACTCCGCGTACCAGTTGCCGGGCTGCTCCGGCTTACCTGAGCACACTGCCACCATCATGGCTTGACTGGCGAAGGCATTGGGCCATGTTTCGCCCACCGCTTGAGAACTGGACCAAACGTAGTTCACGGCGCGGCTGCACCACTTAAACCATCCGCCGTCATGGATCACATAGATCCGCGCCGGGTAATCATCGCCGGCCTTGGTCTTTTTATCCAGCCCCGGATAGATTCCATTGATGCGTCAGGACCAGTGCAGCACCGGGATTTTTGTAAGATCGATATTTTCCTGGAACACAAGCCCGGAGGCGCTGTCATTACACTGG
The DNA here is from genome assembly GCA_031177845.1 of Chromatiales bacterium. Lineage (GTDB taxonomy): Bacteria > Pseudomonadota > Gammaproteobacteria > JACCYU01 > JACCYU01 > JAPSGG01. The sequence goes on along the minus strand of JAPSGG010000016.1, from coordinate 9,684 downwards.
GCGCGCAGTGCCTTGCGGCCATCAGTTTGAACGACCCGATAATCCGTCTCGCCCTCGAACGACTCGGTTTCCCATCGGGCTAAACTGCCGGACGTGAAGTCACCGATTAGTATCGGTTCGCCGCCCTCAAACACGCCAGCGTTATTAGACTGTGGATTTTCCTTTTATGCATTTTGCTAATTGTCTATGATGCCTTGGTCGCGGATCAATGAGGATGCGCTGCCATTCTACATGGTGAGCGGTGATCATCACCGCGCCCACCGGATTTCCGCACTCAAGCAAAGGCCCATGCCTATGAGGACAATTCTGTCGGCGTTTCTCTGCGGCACCTTGCTCGCGGCCGAGGCCGCTTTTGCGGGCGGCACCATCGGGCGCACTATCGGCGTGAACTGCAATGCCTGCCACGGACCGGACGGCAAGAGCCAAGGCGCTATTCCGTCGCTGGATGGCTTGTCCGCCAAACAGATCGAGTCCGCGGTGCTCGCCTTCAAGTTGGGCGAACGACAGGCGACCGTGATGAACCGCATCGCCAAAGGCTATACCGATAATGAGATCGCGGCGATCGCCGAGTACTTCGCAAATCTGCAGTAAGGCCCGGGGAAACCCGATGCTCAATCCCCCGATTTCGCGGCGGAGATTCCTTAAGACCATCGGCGCCTCGAGCCTGGCGCTAGTGAGCCAGCGCGCGATAGGGACATCGGCGAGCCGTGGCCACGTTGTGGTCGTCGGCGGCGGCTTCGGCGGGGCTACGGCGGCGAGGTATACGCGCTTGTTCGACCCTTGGATCCAGGTGACACTGGTCGAACCAGACAGGACCTATTTCACCTGCCCTGCCAGCAATTGGGTGCTGGGTGGATTGCGCAGCCTGCCTTCCATTGCACAAGGCTACAAAGGCTTGGCGGCACAAGGGATTAAGGTCCTGCACGACGCCGTCACCCGCATAGAACCGGATGAGCGCCAGGTGAGACTCCGGAGCGGAATCATCCTGACGTATGATCGATTGATCATCTCGCCCGGGATCGCCTTCCGCTGGAACGCCATCGAAGGATACAGCAGGCAAACGGCGGACCGACTACCTCATGCCTGGAAAGCAGGCCAGCAGACCCGGACCCTGTACCGGCAACTGCGAGCCATGCGAGACGGCGGCACCGTCATCATCACCTCGCCACCCAATCCCTATCGTTGTCCACCCGGACCGTATGAGCGCGCCAGCATGATCGCGCATTACCTAAAGGGTCATAAGCCGAGGTCCAAGGTGCTCATACTTGACGCCAAGACCGCCTTCTCCAAGCAGGATTTATTCATGGCCGGCTGGCGGGAGCTTTACGGCTTCGAGTCCGGTAATAGTCTCATCGAATGGGTGTCGGGCCCGGATGGGCAGGTCGATGCGGTAGATGCACGGAGTAAATCGGCCATCGCGGGTCCGCTGGAGGATAAGTATCGTGCCGATGTATTGAATGTCATCCCGCCCCAGAAAGCCGGTAGTATCGCCGAAACTGCCGGGCTCACCGGTCCCAGCGGCTGGTGTCCGGTCGATCCTGCTACCTGCGAGTCCCAACTGCAAAGGGGCATACACGTGATTGGCGACGCCGCGATTCAGGATCCCATGCCTAAGTCCGCTTTCGCTGCGAATTCGCAGGCCAAGGTCTGCGCCAACGCGGTGGTCTCGCTGCTCAACGAGCGTGCGCCTGGCGAACCGTACTGGATCAATACCTGCTACAGCTTGATCGGCCCGGCATACGGGATCTCAGTCGCAGACGTTTATGCGTTGACCGAGCGGGGCACCATCGGGCAGGTGCCAGGCGCAGGGGGCCTAAGTCCGGAAGATGGGAATCGAACACTGGAGGCGGCTTATGCCAGGAGCTGGTACATCAATATCGTGGACGATGCGTTTGGCTAGAAGGAACGCAGGCTTCAGGAAAAGGAAGAGTGGCTAAGCAAGACGGGCAAATGGCGGTCGAACAACAACAATGCGAACAACAGCATAAGGTATACGATCGAGTAGACAAAGGTCTTGATCGCGAGGTCCCGCCGCCGCGTGAGTTTGAGGGCGATCGCGTAATACAGAAACACAGCGTCCAACGCCAGCACGCCGGTGAGATAGATCGGACCAGACATGCCGGTGGCAAACGGCAGTACGGTGATCACGGCCAGCAATAGCGTGTATAAGAGGATATACAGCCGGGTGTAGTCTTCGCCGTGAGTCACCGGCAGCATGGGGATATTGACCTTGGCGTATTCGTCCTTACGGTACAGTGCAAGGGCCCAGAAATGGGGTGGCGTCCAGGTGAAGATAATCAAGAATAGCAACAATGCATTCGGATCGACCTGGCCGGCCACCGTCGTCCAGCCCAGTAGCGGAGGTGTTGCGCCGGCCGCGCCGCCGATCACGATGTTCTGGGGCGTCGCATGTTTGAGATATAGCGTATAAACCACTGCATATCCCACCAGGGACACCAGAGTCAACATCGCGGTCAGGACGTTCACGAAGGCGATTAGTATCGCCATCCCCGACGTACCGACGATCGCGGAGAACAGCAGCACATGACGCACGTCCAGGTGCCCGGTTGGCAATGGCCGCATCCGCGTGCGCGCCATTAGGGCATCCACGTGACGATCCGCGAGCTGGTTGATCGCGGCCGCCGAACTCGCGACCAGCGCTATGCCTAAGGTACCGAACACCAGCTTCGCGGTACTGACCTCACCTGGGGCGGCGAGCAGCATGCCCACCAGGGCGGTGAAAACCATCAGCGCCACGACGCGCGGTTTACATAGTTCTAGGTAGTCCTGGCATTGCGCCAGGATGCCACCTTGTATCACCCACGCCTTAGGTGTAGACATCTCTGACATCCTTTCGCCCGCCGGCGGCCGCGCGCGCTGGAGTCTCTATCGCAGGCGCAGCTGCCGGCTTTAGCATGTGAACCAGGGTCAGCAGAGTCAGCAGCAGCAGCGCCGCAGTGGCGTTGTGTGCCGCGGCCACACCCAGCGGCAAAGCCAGCACCACATTTGAAATCCCGAGCAGCACTTGCACAGTGGTCAGCGCCAGCACCGCCGCGCTGACCGCGTGCAACGCCACATCACGCGCTTTGACGAGCAGAGTCGAACCAAGCGCCAACAGGTAGGTAACGGTCACCAGCGCCCCGATACGATGAGCCACGTGTATTGCAGTGCGGGCGGGATTATCCAACACGCCGAACTCATAGTCGATGCCTAGGCCGCGCCACAGCACGAAGGCCTCGGAGAAATCCATTTCCGGCCACCATTGAGACTGACAGGTCGGGAAGTCCGGGCACGCGAGCGCGGCATAATTCGCGCTGGTCCAGCCGCCCAGCGCAATCTGGCAGATCAGAATAACGACTCCCAGCAGGATGAAACTGCGATATCGGGCCGCACCTGCACTGGGGCGCGGTTGCGCCCAGCTGGAGTTAGACAGAAATAACCACCACAGCAGCGATAACGTGGCGAAGCCGCCCAACAGGTGGGCCATGACGAATAGGGGCTTTAGCTGTAGCGTCACCGTCCACATTCCCAATAGGGCCTGAAAGATCACCAGCAATAGCAGTACCACCGGCAACATCAGTGGTTGACTGGGATGGCGCCGGTGCCGTACCGCGATGACCGCGAGCATAAGGATCAGTAGACCCAGGCCACCTGCGAAGTAGCGATGCACCATCTCCTTGATCGCCTTGGAGACCTCCAGGGGACGGCCGGGAAACGCCTCGTTCGCATCCTCGACCTCGGCCTGGGTGGTCGGCACTCCTACTACATGACCATAACAGCCGGGCCAGTCCGGACAGCCTAGGCCAGCATCCGACAGGCGCACATAGGCGCCTAGCACCACAACCACGAGCGCGACACCGAGTGCGATACACGCCGTCGCTCGGAACGAAATGGATTGCGAGCGCTCAGCCAATCCTAGAGACCTCAAGCAAGTGCTCTAAGTCTTCTTTCAGCCCCCTAGCGGTGGCATTGGGAGGATAGCGCATCATCAGGTTGGCATGTGGATCGATCAGGAAAAAAGTGCCGCTGGGATGAGCGCCGAACGGGTCGAGCACAGCTCTGCGTGAGCCCTCTAGCGGCTGCGCGACCTTCATACCGGAATGCCGGCGCAGCAACGGCCGCAGGTGTGTGAGCGCCTGATTGTCAGTCACTACGTACAGGCGCTGCACTCTGGTCTGGTCTCTGCCCAGCGCCAGCCGAACTTGGCGCATTTTGAAAAGGCTCGCCTCGCACCATAAATCGCAGCGCCTGTCACCCACGTAGACCAACGTCCACTTGCCGCGCAGGAACTCAATGTCCAAAGGCTTTCGATTGAGTGTTACGAGGTCGAACCGCTTGAACGGATGCGCTGGCACAATCAGGTCGCCATGAGAATCTGGCGGCGGCAAGGACACCCAATCGCGGAAACCGTATAACACCGTGGCAATCAGCAACGGCGCGGCGAACAGCAACAGCAGTCCCACCAGCATCGCCCTGGCGTGCGCGGGGGAGGAAGTCGCGGTGCCTACTCGGTTCATTCTTTACTCGATGCCTTGAGGGTGACGGCCACGTAGATCACGAGCAAGGTCGCGGCAAGCGCAAGCCACTGGACCGCGTAGCCAAGGTGCCGTATAGGGCTGAACGGAACGATCTGCCATTCGCGCCGGTACCCGTATGGCGATTCAGGATCGAGTCGGATGATCATATCGGCGAGCGGGGCCCCCAGGCGCTCGGCCATCTGCTCGAAGTCCACAAATTGAACCCGCAGCGGCCAGCCGGCCTCGCCCACGTCCATGTCTCCCAGGCTGAACCGCCGCGCGTAGGGTACGTACACAGTGCCTTCCAAAGTGACCTCGTCCTTCGTCACAGTAACCCCGGGCAATATGTTGCGGTTTGCACCTAGCGGTATCCATCCTCGATCCACCAGCACCCGACCTTGACTCGCTGTCAGCTTGAACGGCGTCAGGACGTGATATCCAACCTGACCATGGCTGATCTGGTTGTCCAGCAGGAACTGATGTTGACCATCGAAATGGCCGACGACTGCAACACGACGGTAGCGCCACGATTCGGTGTCCTCAACCGGCAGGCGGAGATCGATTGGCGGCCTCTGACTGAGCACCTCATACTGCATCAGCATTGCCTGTTTATCCTGCGCCCTGTTAAGCTGCCAGATGCCCAAGGCGATGAATAGTCCCATCAACGCCGCCGCGGCGATCGTTGGCAGAGGCGCGGGTCTGAACCTGTAGCGTTTACGGGCCGCGGCCATGTTGCACAGCTGTCTCCTTAGCCCCGCCGTCCCGTTTGAGGATCCTATCTATGATCGTCAAAATCATCGTTATCGCGCTGCTCGTCAGCATCGTCGGGAGCCTGGCCTCCGGTCTGCTATTCCTGGTCAAGGATAAGGGGCACAGCGATCGCACGGTCAAAGCGCTGACCTGGCGAATCGGGCTCTCCCTGATTGCCTTCGCCCTGCTGATCGTGGGTTACCTGACGGGCCTGATTCAGCCCCATGGGATTTACTACTGACGCCGCGCGGGTAACAACGACTTGCGCCCAGGGTCGAGTGACCTCTGGGTGCGGAGAGACTCCCCTCTAGTCCGAGGAAATTACGCGGCGCAAGCTAAGGCTTAAGCTCGAGGTGTCCCCCGTGCGATATCGGCAGGGCTTCAGAGCCAATAGACAAATATGAACAATCCCAACCACACCACATCGACAAAGTGCCAGTACCAGGCCACGGCCTCAAACCCGAAGTGGTGTTCGGGCGTGAAGTGACCGAGGATGCTCCGCAGCAATATGACGGTGAGCATGATGGCGCCAAGGGTCACATGCAGACCATGGAAGCCGGTCAGCATGAAGAAGGTCGAGCCGTAGATGCCGGACTCCAGCGTCAGGTTGAGCTCGTGGTAAGCGTGGACGTACTCGGTAGCCTGCAGCGAGATAAATAACACCCCCAGGGCGATGGTCAGGATCAACCCCAGGATCAGCTGAGCGCGCTTATTCGCCTTGAGGCCCCAATGCGCCCATGTCACGGTGGCGCCACTGGAAAGCAGGATTAATGTATTGATCGCCGGGATGCCCCATGCCTCCATCACTTTGAACTCACCGCCGATTTGCGCTGGCCCATTGGCGGTTTGCGGCCACATGGCCTCGAAGCCGGGCCACAGAAAGAACTGGGTCGCCACGCCCGCGCCCTCGCCGCCCAGCCAAGGCATGGACCAGATGCGAGCATAGTAAAGCGCGCCGAAAAAGGCACCGAAAAACATCACCTCGGAGAAGATGAACCAGACCATGCCCCAGCGGAATGAGCGATCGACCTGATCGTTATAGATGCCGGATTCGCTCTCTCTGATTACGGTGCCGAACCAGCCGAAGACCATGCTCAGCGTGATGATTGCCCCGATCATGAGCACTATGCGGCCCTGCTCCGCACCGTTTAGCCACGTCGCTCCGCCTACCATCATGGTGGCAACGCCGATTGACCCGATGATTGGCCAGTGGCTACCATGCGGGATGTAATAATGCTCCTGGCTCTGTGCGTGTGCCATCGTTCAAGCGCCTTTATGTTGATTGATGTCTTGGTCGTTTTCCGTTGAGCCCGATTACTGCAGCGCCGCCGTTTCGGTCACATCGAAAAAGGTGTACGCAAGCGTAATGGTCTCGATCCCTTCCGGAAGCTTGGTATCGACCATGAAGCGGACCGGCATGTCGCGTCCTTCGCCCGCCTCGAACGCCTGCCGCCGAAAGCAGAAGCACTCGGTCTTTTTGAAATGCAGCGCAGCCTGCCCCGGCGCCACACTGGGGATCGCCCGGCCGATCATGTCGTGCCCTGCCTTGTTGCGGGCGTAAAAGCTGGTGGTGTAGAGCCTTCCGGGATGCACGCGCAGCTCGGTATCGGCCGGCTGAAACTCCCAGTGCATGCTCTGATTCAAGTTGGCGACGAATTGAACGGTGACCGTACGGTTCTCATCGATTTCCTGCGCCTCCACATCCTGCACGGCCATGCGCCCTGTCTTGCCATTGAGCCCGGTGAGATCGCAGAACACGTCGTACAGCGGCACCATGGCAAATCCGAAGCCAAACATGCCGACGACCACCAGACCCAGCTTTGCGATCAGTCTGGCATGCAGCCGTTTGCGCTCGTGGCTGTTTACGAGTTCAGGCATTAGCCATCAATAGGTAAAAGCCAATATAGATCACCACCGCCACGACCGCCAGAGCGATGACCGTGCGTTTGACACCACGCTTCATGCGCCGCTAGTCCGGCGATCATGTGGAAGCGAGAGGCCACACGTGCGTCGTCACTTGACCTCGGGAGCAGTCGTGAAACTGTGGTAAGGCGGTGGCGAAGGCAAGGTCCACTCCAGGCCCCTGGCGCCATCCCATACTTGAGCAGTGGCCTTCTCTCCGCCACGAATCGTCTGTACCACGATGTACACGAACAACAATTGCGACAAGCCGAAGCCGAACGCGCCAATGGTCTCTATCATGTTGTACTCCGTGAACTGCAGGGCATAGTCCGGAATTCGCCGCGGCATGCCCGCCAGCCCCACAAAGTGCATCGGAAAGAAAGTCAGATTCACGAAGATGGTCGTCAACCAGAAGTGCCACTTGCCCAATCGCTCGTTGTACATATGGCCGGTCCACTTGGGTAGCCAGTAGTAAACCGCAGCCATGAGAGCGAAGATCGAACCCGGCACCAGCACGTAGTGGAAGTGGGCGACGACGAAATAGGTGTCTTGATACTGGAAGTCCGCCGGCACGATCGCGAGCATGAGGCCCGAGAACCCGCCGATCGTGAACAGCACGATAAACGCGATGGCAAACAACATCGGGGTCTCGAAGGTGAGCGATCCTCGCCACATGGTCGCCACCCAGTTGAAAACCTTTACCCCCGTGGGCACTGCGATCAGCATCGTGGCGAACATGAAGAACAGCAGGCCTGCCAGCGGCATACCGACAGTGAACATATGGTGCGACCATACGATGAACGACAGAAAGGCGATTGAGGCCGTGGCGTATACCATCGATGCGTAGCCAAACAGTGGCTTGCGCGCGAAGGTCGGCACAATGCTGGAAATCACACCGAACGACGGCAGGATGAGAATATACACCTCCGGATGACCGAAGAACCAGAAGACATGCTGGAACAGCACCGGGTCGCCGCCACCAGCCGCGTTGAAAAAGCTGGTGCCGAAATACTTATCCGTCAGCAGCATGGTCACCGCACCGGCCAATACCGGCATCACGGCGATCAGTAAGTAAGCCGTAATGAGCCAAGTCCACACAAACAGCGGCATCTTCATCAGGGTCATACCAGGCGCGCGCATGTTGAGGATGGTGGCGATGATATTGATCGCGCCGAGGATCGAGGATAGGCCCATGAAGTGGATGGAAAACACCAGAAATGGAAACGCGGCGCCGGTCTGCAGCACCAGCGGCGCATACATGGTCCAGCCCGCCGCCGGCGCCCCACCATCCATGAACAGGGTCGAAAGCAGCATGGCGAAGGCAAACGGCAGGATCCAAAAGCTCCAGTTATTCATGCGGGGCAGCGCCATGTCGGGTGCGCCGATCATCATCGGGATCAGCCAGTTGGCCAGTCCCACAAACCCCGGCATGATCACGCCGAAGATCATGACCAACGCGTGCATGGTGGTCATGGAGAGGAAGAACTGCGGATCCACGAACTGCAGGCCCGGCTGGAACAGTTCGGTGCGTACAATCAGCGCCATTATTCCGCCGATAAAGAACATCAGCAGAGAAAGCCACAGATATAAGGTGCCGATGTCCTTGTGATTGGTGGTAAACAACCACCGCTTGATCCAGTATGGATGTTGTTCGTGGTGGGCGTCGTCGTGTGCTACAGCGCTCATGCTCTGCTCCTACATTAGATCTTTAACGCGTGTGGTGCTCGCCGTGGTCGGCCCTCAGCCGCTGACGGCTGCTGCTTGACGGCTGCGATCGCCGCGTTTTTGGGACTGAACCCACCTATCGAACTCGGCCTGTTCTACGGCCCGCACCACGATCGGCATGAAGGCGTGATCTCTGCCACACAGCTCCGCGCACTGCCCGCGGTAGACGCCCGGTTCGTCGATCTTGGTCCATATCTGATTGATAAACCCTGGGATCGCGTCCCGCTTGACCGCGAACGCCGGCACCCACCAGGCATGGATGACATCATTGGCGGTTAGGAGTAAACGGATCTTCTGATCTACCGGCAGCACCAGCTCGTTGTCCACCTCGAGCAGATAATGCTCGCCCTTCTCGGCCTCGTTGTAGATCTGCGTACGAGGCGTGGTCATGGTGCTGAAGAACTCGATGTCCTCATCGAGATAATCGTAGTGCCATTTCCACTGGTAACCGGTGACCTTGACTGTCATGTCGGCGTCGCTGGTGTCTTCCATGGCGATCAAGGTCTGAGTGGCGGGAACGGCCATCGCGACCAGAATCGCGAAGGGCACGATAGTCCAGAGGATCTCGACGGTCGTGCTTTCGTGAAATTGCGCTGCCTTGAAGCCTTTCGATCGACGGTGCCTGATGATCGAGTAGAGCATGGCGCCGAACACCACGACGCCAATGCCAACACAGACCCAGAAGATCAGCATGTGCAAGTTGTAGACCTCGTGGCTGATCTCGGTCACGCCTTTGGGCATATTCGACTGCGGAAATGCCGCCGCGGTCTCTGCTATCAGCAACAGCAGC
>JAPSGG010000179.1 GCA_031177845.1 Chromatiales bacterium | reverse complement strand
GCGCGCCAGACGCTGCGCCTCGGCGATATAGTCGGGAATATCCGCGAACAGCTCGCGGCGTTCCGCGGGAACAGCCTTATCCAGCCTTTCCCAATAATCTATGGCCTGGGAAAAGTCTTCGCGTTGGAAGGCCGCCCAACCCGCGAGCCACAGGGCGTGGAGGTTATTCGGCTCCAGTTCCAGCGCCTTGTTCAGCAGCGCCAAAGGCTCCCCGGCGAACTGCTGTCCGTTTGCGAACGCCAGCGTCTGTGCGTACGCGGCGAGTATGCGAGGATCATCGAGCTCCGCCAAGCGATCGGCCCGCGCGTATGCCTGACTTGCTTCACGGTAGCGCCCCAAGAGCGTATTGGCGCGCGCTAGCATGATCCAACCGGTACGATCATCGGGACGCTGCTCAAGCCGTGCCTGGATCGCCGCCGCCATCTCCTGCATTGACGGCGCGGTCGGCTCGCTTGCTTGCGAAGCAATGATACTGCTCTCGCCCATGAGCGCATGCGAGCCGGTGCTGAACTGAACATACAGTCCCACCGCAAGCGCCGGCAGCGAGATGCCCACCAGCCAGGCCGTCCATGGTGTGTGCGCGCGCGATGGTCTCTCGACCTGTTCCATTCCATCCGCCGAGTCAGCCAGAAACTCCCGCTCTAGATCCCGTCGCGCGCGCTCGTACTGCGCCTGGGCCAATAATTCGTTGCTGAGGTCCCGCTCCAACTCCGTGAGGCGCTGCTTGTGCAGGGCGCGGCTGACTTCTGCGCGCGTCGGCGCAGAATGGCCGTGGCGGCCGAGCAATGGCGGCAGGACGAACAGCAGGGCGGTAACAATCAGCGCAACCGCAATGATCCAGAAGAGTCCCACGCAGCCTTAGTCCCTGCGGCTTTCGCCTAGCAGCTCGCGCAAGCGGCGTTGTTCCTGCGATGAGAGCGGCTGGTCACCCTGGCGCGTGCGCCAGTGAATCCGGAGAAAGAGCGCGACCAAAGCCGCTACGGCCAGCAAGAGCGGCGCGAACCACAGCAACCACGTGATGGGTTTGACCGGCGGGCGGTACAAGATGAAGTCCCCATAGCGAGCCACCAGAAAATCGACGATCTCGGCATCGGTGGCTCCCTCTTCCATCATGTTCATGATCTCATTGCGAAGATCCTGGGCGAGATCCGCATCGGATTCGTTCAGCGATTCGTTCTGACAGACCAGGCAGCGCAACTCCTCCAGCAGGGCGTGATAACGGCCCGCCATCGCCGGATCAATTTGCCCGCAATGCGCGGAGACGGGTATCCATAACAGCAGGGCCGTGGCCCATCGCGCGAAGCCGTGCACGCTAACCGTCCTGTAAGCGACTGACGAGCGGCAGGATCGTGTCCTGGACGACCTCGGCTGTAAGAGGCCCGATGTGTTTGTAACGGATGATTCCCTGCCTGTCGACGACAAAGGTTTCCGGCGCGCCGTACACGCCCCAGTCGATCGCCACGCGTCCGTTCTCGTCGAAGGCGATCGCGGCATATGGGTCGCCGTATTCCTCGAGCCATTCCATCGCCTTGGCGCGCTGGTCTTTGTAGTTCAGACCATAAATCGGCACTTGGTGGCTGCGCGCGAGCGCAACGAGGATTGGATGCTCTTCGTAACAGCCGCCACACCAGCTCGCCCACACGTTGATCAAGCTGACCTCGCCTTGCAAATCGCGGTGAGTCAACGTCTGGTCGGGATTCTTCAACAGTGGCAGCGCGAAGGTGGGCGCGGGTTTGTCGATCAGCGGCGACGGTACGCGCGTAGGATCCCGATTCAGCCCCACGGCTAGAAACACCACCAGCACGACGAACACGGTCGCGGGAAGAAGATAGCGGATCATTAGGCTCCGCCCGGGGATGGGGCTGTGGACGTCGGCACCGACGCCGCATCTCCTCTGAGCCCGGCGTGTTGCCTTGCGGTCACCCGATAGCGTCGGTCGGAAGCCGCCAGCAGTCCGCCTAGCGCCATCATCAATGGTCCCAGCCACAGCCACTGAACAAACGGCTTGTAATAGAGTCGTACGCCCCACGCGCCGCGATCCAATGGCTCGCCCAGCGCCACGTAGAGGTCGCGGAAGAAGCTTGAATCGATCGCGGCGTCGGTCATCGGGCTGGTCTGCACCCGATAGATGCGCTTCTCGGGACGCAGCGTCGCGACGGCCTCGCCTTCGCGCGTCACCTCGAACCGTCCCTGCCGGGCCATGTAGTTTGGACCCTCCACCTGGCGGACTCCGTGAAATTGAAATGCAAAGCCCGCCAACTCGGTGGCGTCGCCCGGGGCCATGCGCAGCTCCCGCTCGACTTCGAAGGCGCTGGTCAAGGTCACGCCGACGATAAATACTCCAATGCCCAGATGCGCGCAGGTCATGCCGTAAATCCCGCGTGGAATTCCGGCCAGTGCCCTGGGCCAGGGCCGATGAGCACGCTGGACATAGGCGGCGAGATTCACGATTGCCGAGATTGTCGCCCAAGCTCCCAACGTGATGCCCACCGCGACCAGGATGGTGTTCATGCCCGCCACAGTCAGCGGCACGAGCATACCGAGCGCGATCGCGGCAATGAGCACGAAACGCAGGCGATATGCAAGCTCGCCGATGCGCGCCTGCTTCCATCGCGCCAGAGGCCCGACCCCAATGAGGAATACCAACGGCAACATCAGCGGCACGAACACGGCGGCGAAATAAGGTGGGCCAACGGAGATCTTGCCCAATCCCAAAGCGTCCAGGAACAGCGGGTAGAGCGTTCCGAGCAGGATGGTCGCCGCCGCCACCACCAGCAGAATGTTGTTGACCAGCAGCGCGGTCTCGCGCGAGATAGGCTCGAATGTACCACCGCTACCCACGCGGGGCGCGCGCCATGCGTAGAGCAACAGCGAACCGCCCACCACCACCGTGAGGAACATCAGAATATAGATGCCGCGTGCCGGATCGTTGGCGAAAGCATGCACCGACACTAGAACGCCCGAGCGCACCAGGAAGGTGCCGAGCAGGCTCAAGCTGAAGGCGAGGATCGCCAGCAGCACGGTCCAGTTCTTAAACGCACCGCGCTTCTCGGTCACAGCCAGGGAATGGATGAGCGCGGTACCTACCAGCCACGGCATGAACGAGGCGTTCTCGACCGGGTCCCAGAACCACCACCCGCCCCAGCCGAGCTCGTGATAGGCCCACCAACTGCCCAACATGATGCCAATGGTCAGAAACACCCAGGCGGCCGTCACCCACGGCCGCGACCAGCGCGCCCAGGCCGCATCCAGATGTCCCCCTAATAGTGCGGCGATCGCAAACGCAAACGCCACCGACATGCCCACGTAGCCCATGTATAGCATGGGCGGATGGACGACGAGACCCGGATCTTGCAGCAGGGGGTTCAGATCCCTTCCCTCGGCGGGCGCGGGAAATACGCGCTCGAAGGGATTCGAGGTCGCCAACATGAACAACAGCATGCCGATGCTCACCAGACCCATGACCGCGATCACCCGCGCGCGAAACTCCGCCGGCAGGCTACGGCTGAACAACGTCACCGCGAAGGTCCAAGCGGTCAGCACCAGCGCCCATAGCAGCAGCGATCCCTCGTGGCCACCCCACACGGCCGAGATGCGGTAATGGAGCGGCAGGGCCGTGTTGGAATTCTGCCAGACGTAGAGAACGGTGAAATCGTGCACGATGAAGGCGTAGGTCAGACAGCCGAAGGCGATGACCACAAAAAGGAACTGACCGCGCGCGGCCGGCTGCGCCACCGCCATCCAGTCAGATCGCCCGAGCTGCGCGCCGGCCAGCGGCATCACGCCTTGCAGCAGGGCGAGGCATAGGGCAATACTCAAGGCGAACTGGCCGATCTCCGGAATCATGGCTTGCCCTGAGGGACGTAGGCCGGATGCTTGTTGCCGGCGGCTTTGAGTGACTCCGTTACCTCGGGGGGCATGTAGTTCTCGTCGTGCTTGGCCAGCACCTCCTCGGCCCGGAACAGCCCGTCCTCACCCAGTCGCCCATGCGCGACGATGCCCTGCCCTTCACGGAACAGGTCCGGCAGCAGGCCGGTATAGACCAGCGGGATGGTAGCGGCGTTGTCGGTCAGCTCGAAGCGGACTGTCAACCCATCGGCCTCGCGCTTGACGCTGCCGTCGACCACCAGGCCCCCGATGCGAAACATGCGGCCCTGCGGCGCTTCACCCGCGTACACCTGGCTGGGCCTGTAGAAATAGAGCAGACTCCCAGTCTGTTGGAATGCATACAGCGCCAGCGCCGTCGCTGTGCCCACACTCAGCACCAGCAGCACGATTAAAGTAAGTTTACGTTTACGCTTTGGCGTCATGGACTATATTCGGCGGCAGTTGTTGTGCGATCTCACGCAGCAGCCGGCGGCGGCGGCGCAACGGATAGATCACATTGGCGATCAGCACCACGGCGACCGCGGCGTACGCGCTCCACACATAGAACGCATAGCCGCCCATGTAAAAAAATTCCTGCATGCCCAGTGTCTCTACGTCTGTGCGGCCAGTTCACGCACCCAAGTACTGCGGCGTTCGCGCGCGAGTACTTCGCAGCGGGCGCGCATGAGTAACACGGCGGAAAAATACAGCATAAAGGCGATCACCATAATCAGTAGCGGCAGCAGCATGCTGAGGTGTATGGCCGGTGAATCGAGCCTGGAAATCGTCGGACCCTGATGCAACGTATTCCACCAAGTCACCGAATAATGAATGATCGGGATGTTGACCACGCCTACCAGCGCCAGCACGCCGCTCGCGCGGGCCGCGGTGCGCGGATCTTCGATCGCGGAATGCAGCCCGATCAAGCCCAGATAAAGAAACAGTAGTATCAGCTCCGAGGTGAGCCGCGCATCCCACACCCAG
>JAPSGG010000398.1 GCA_031177845.1 Chromatiales bacterium | reverse complement strand
AGGTGCTCGCCGGCCATTTTTCGATCGAGATTACGGAGCGCTATGCACACCGGGCACAGCGGTATTTACGCACCGGTTTGCCGGATCTAAGCCTCTAAAGGGGGCACAACGCATTGAATAATTCAATAGATTCAAGTGCCTGCTCAGACCTCTCACGGCGAAAACAGGGGTTCGAGTCCCCTAGGGAGCGCCAGTCAGTATCTGCGTAGCGCGATGAAGACCGCGCCTGTGAACATCACATCCGCAAGGGCGCGATCTCGCCCGTCTCGATATATCTTACATAGTCATCCAGAATCAGCCGATGATCGAAGGCGAGTTTGAGTGAGCGGTCGTTTGGGTCGGCGAGCATGATGTCCTTGGCGTCGTCCGCGGCGACGGGATAGCCTGCGGCATTCCCCAAGTAGACCGCGGCGACGGTATGGCCGCGCGGGTCGCGGTGCGGATCGGAATAGCATCCGAGTAGGCATTCGAGCTGCACCTCCAGCCCGGTCTCCTCGCTCGCCTCGCGCACGGCGGCGACCTCTAGGCGTTCCCCGACATCCACGAACCCGCCCGGTAGCGCCCAACCCAACGGCGGGTTGCGGCGCTCGATCAGCACGATGCGACCGGGTTCATCGGCAAGTCGGATGATAACATCGGTTGTAAGCAAGGGTGTTTTCGGCGTTGGCATCTAATCCTTTCCGGTCAATCGACGGATCTGGCGGCGCTGGCGTTTGTCAGGCCGGCCTCGGGCCTGCGGGATTGCCGCATTCAACAGACGCCGCTGTTGCGCCTCCGATTCGCGCCGCGTACGGCTTTCTTCCGTCTCGGTATAAAGTAACTGGGCTTCCCGCGCGGGTCGGCGCTGCGCATTCAGACCGTTGACGATAATCGTCATGGCCTGCTGACGCAAGGTGATCTCCAGCCGGTCGCCAGGCTTGACCAGCCGCGAGGGCTTGATGCGTTCGCCAGCGATGTGCACCTTGCCACCCCTGATCGCCGCCAGCGCCGCGCCGCGCGTCTTGAACAAGCGTGCGGCCCACAGCCATTTGTCAATACGCAGACCGGTCGTGGCTTCTTCCAAATTCATTATGTGTAAGTCCAGCGCGAAGCTGGTAGATAACCTTTATAAACATCGTCCGTCGCCGGTCAAGACTCGCAACCTACTCCAACCTGTAACCAAGTGACCCGCTAGGCCTGCCGATCAAAGCAATGTCCACGAGCAAAATTCGTGGCCTGCCCGGCTCTGATGGCAGGAGCTGATTCCCCGCCGATTTATGCTGGCCAGCGAACGATACGCTTCTTTACATTGGCCACGTCGCTTTCGCGCAGAACGCGGCCTTTAACGGACACGCCTGCCCGGTGCACAGACTCAGGGTCGCCAGAGATCAGCGGATGCCACCACGAGAGATCCTTGCCTTCCGCTACTAAGCGATAGGCGCAAGTAGACGGCAACCAGTGGAATGCCGTTACGTCTTTCGCCGACAACTTGACACAGCCCGCGATTCGCCGCGCGCGATGGGCGTAATCGCGGCATCGGCAACTGTCGGTATCCAACAGTCTACAGGCCACGTCCGTGTAATGAACCTTGCCCGTGCGCTCATCTTCCAGCTTAACGAGACAACACTTACCGCAGCCGTCGCACAGTGATTCCCATTCCCTGGTGTCCATCTCGGCTAACGTTTTACGTTTCCAGAAGGGGGCTGAAGTCATTTGAGCAGTCTAGCAGGTCCTGCTTCGAGACGTGGTACGATACAGTTGCTCGGACATCCGCTCGTGTTCAATACAGTACAAAAGCAATCCGCAAGCGGGCCATTCGGCTCACGGGCGAACGACGCCTCACGTTGAAACACATTTAGATCTGATCGGACAAGCCCCTCGCATTGAAGGTTCTCATTCGAGACTTACGTGGGCCGCCGTGGACAGCTACATTCCGGCTTGCCAAGCGAATACGGCATGTCTTC
>JAPSGG010000178.1 GCA_031177845.1 Chromatiales bacterium | reverse complement strand
CCATCCGCTCCAGCAGCGGCATCACCCGCCGGACCACGTCCTGCGTCGCCTTGTGGGTCATCGGCCGTGCGTCATCGGGTGCTCGGTCCTCGCCCTTGCTCGCCGCCCAGCGCAACAAAGTCTTCATACGCTACCACCTCCGCACGGATAAAGCCGCGCTCAAAATCGGTGTGGATGCGGCCGGCGGCCTGCGGCGCGGTGGCGTGTTTCTTCACCGTCCACGCGCGAACCTCCTTGGGGCCAGCGGTGAAGAACGTCTGCAAGTTCAGCAACGCGTACCCTGCACGGATCACGCGGTGGAGGCCGGGCTCGCTCAAACCGATCTCGGCCAAGAACTCGCCCTTATCCGCTTCGTCCAGTTGCGCGATCTCGGCCTCGATCGCCGCGCACACGGGCATGACCTCGGCGTTGTTGCCTCCGACATACGCGCGTAACCGGTCGAGATAAGGATTGTCCTCGAATCCATCCTCGGCCACGTTCGCGACATACAGCACGGGCTTCATGGTGATCAGCTGCCAGTCGCGAACGGCTGGCCGCTGTTCTTCCTTGAGCTGAAGGCTCCGCGCCGGCTTGCCTGAGTCCATATGCGCCTGCAGCTGTTGCACGATCGCCAATTGCGCTGCGGCGTCCTTGTTGCCGGACTTGGCGGTGCGGGATATGCGGTTGTGGACCTTTTCCAATGTATCGATGTCGGCCAGCAGCAGTTCGGTATTAATGGTCTCGACATCGGCCACGGGATCGATCTGGCCGG
The DNA here is from genome assembly GCA_031177845.1 of Chromatiales bacterium. Classification (GTDB taxonomy): domain Bacteria; phylum Pseudomonadota; class Gammaproteobacteria; order JACCYU01; family JACCYU01; genus JAPSGG01. The sequence continues at coordinate 4,150 of JAPSGG010000178.1, read as the reverse complement.
TGACGTGCACGACGTTGCTGTCCTCGAAACAGCGCACGACGTGCGCTATCGCATCGGTCTCCCGGATATGCGCAAGAAACTGATTGCCGAGCCCCTCGCCCTTGGAAGCGCCGGCGACCAGACCCGCGATGTCCACAAACTCGATGGTCGTGGGTACGACCCTCTGAGGTTTTACGATCGCGGCGAGGCGCTCCAGCCGCGCGTCTGGCACCGGCACTACGCCGACATTGGGATCGATGGTGCAGAATGGGTAATTTGCGGCGGCGATGTTTGCGCAGGTCAGTGCATTGAACAGGGTCGATTTACCGACGTTCGGTAGTCCAACGATGCCGCACTTAAATCCCACGGATAAGCTCGGGCGTGTCTAGCGAGTGTGTAGCTGTTGCATAGCCTTCTCGAATTCGCCGGCGGCGACCATGGGCGTGACGGCAAGCGCCCGCTGCACACCCTCAACTATTGCCTGGCGCTCCGGAGCGGTAGGCACTTCCGAGGTGAGATAATCGACCACGCGGTGCTTGTCGCCTGGATGCCCGACGCCCAAGCGCAGCCGCCAGAAGTCCTTCCCCAAATGGGCGAAGATGTCGCGCAGGCCGTTGTGACCACCATGGCCGCCGCCGTGCTTGAGCCGGACGACGCCCGGCGGCAGATCGATCTCGTCGTGCGCCACCAGGATATTCGGCAATGGGATCCTATAGAAGGCGCTCATCAGGCGTACGGCGTGTCCGCTGCGATTCATGAAAGCGCCGGGTTTAAACAGCCACAGGTCAGCGCCGTCCACTGCGATGCGCCCGGCCTCGCCGTCGAATTTCGGTTCGGGGGAAAACCGCCCGCAATGGTCGCGGATCAAAGCCTCCACAAACCAGAACCCGGCATTATGCCGGGTCTGTTCATATCTGGGGCCGGGATTGCCCAGACCCACGATCAGCCGAATGCAATCGGCCATGTGCAGCCAAGGCCACAAACGAAGATTAGTGCTCGTCCTCGTCTTCTCTGGGCTTCTCCTCCCCGGCTGCTGCTTCACCTTCGGCCCCCGCTTCGAGTTCCTCAGGCTCTTCCTCCCGCTCGGCACGCGGCGCATTGATCGAAACCACAGCGGTATCATGCTCTTCGCCGTAGCCGAGTTCGACGAGTTCCACGCCCTGCGGAACTTTGATATCGGAAAGGTGTAGCGCCTCATTGAGGTGTAGAACCGAGATATCGACCTCAATGTATTCCGGCAGGTCCTTGGGTAAGCAGGAAACCTCGACCTCGGTGAGCATACGGCTGACGACGCCATGCTCCAGCCGGACGCCCGGCGCCTTGTCCTCGCCCAAGAAGTGCAGCGGCACGCGCACGCGAATCTCCTCATCCTCGCTGACGCGCTGCAAGTCCATGTGCATGATCAGCGCGTTGCGCGGGTTGCGCTGCAGGTCCTTCAAGATCACTTTCTCAGACGTGCCGTTGACGTTGAGCGTGAGGATATGGGAGAAAAACGCCTCCTGGGCCACACTCTGCTTGACTACGCGGTATTCAAGGGTGATGGACATGGGTTCCTTGTCCGCCCCGTACACGATCGCAGGCACAAAACCTACGTGGCGCAGCCGGCGGCTGGCACCCTTGCCCCGGCCCGTGCGCGGCTGTGCTTTCAACGTAAATTCATCGTTCATTCCAAGCTCCTAAGTACATTGGATTTCGCCATAGCCCGCGACGGCTAGGATTCTGTTGGCGCGCGCAGCAGCCGTACGAACTAGTCCATAAACAGCGTGCTGACCGACTCCTCGAGATTAATCCGGCGAATGGACTCGGCCAGCATGCCCGCCACACTCAACTGGCGAATGCGCTTACACGCCCTAGGGCCATCCTGCAGGGGAATCGTGTCCGTGACCACCAATTCGTCCAAGAGCGAGGACTCGATGTTTTCCATGGCGTTGCCCGATAGCACCGCGTGCGTCGCGTAGGCCACTACCTTCTCGGCGCCGTTTCTCTTCAACGCGTCGGCGGCCTTGCACAGCGTTCCGGCGGTATCGACCAGGTCGTCGATGATGATGCAGTTCTTGCCCTCCACGTCGCCGATGACATTCATCACCCGCGCCTCGTTCGGGCGCAGGCGGCGCTTATCAATGATCGCGAGATCGGCGTGATCCAGGCACTTGGCCATGGCCCGCGCGCGCACCACCCCACCTACGTCGGGAGATACCACGATGTGATGCGAATACTTCTGCTGCCAGATATCCCCCAGCAGCACCGGCGAGGCGTAGACGTTGTCCACCGGCACGTCGAAAAATCCTTGAATCTGATCCGCATGGAGATCCACCGTCAGGACGCGGTCCGCGCCTGCGGTGGTGATCATGTTCGCGACCAGTTTGGCCGAAATCGGCACGCGCGCAGAGCGCACCCGGCGATCCTGGCGGGAATACCCAAGATACGGGATCACGGTGGTAATGCGGCCAGCCGACGCGCGGTGCAACGCATCCACCATGATCAACAATTCCATGAGGTTGTCGTTGGGGGGCGCTGACGTGGGCTGCACCACGAATACGTCCCTGCCGCGCACGTTCTCTTGAATCTCGACCTGCACTTCGCCGTCGCTGAAGCGGCCGACCTGGGCCTTACCCAGTGGAATGCTCAGATGATTGGCAATGGCCTGCGCGAGTGCTGGGTTGGCGTTGCCGGTGAACACCATGACCCTGCTGCTTTCAACCATGGTAGGTTCCTATAAACATGGCTGGCCTATATGGCTGGGCCGGGAGGTTCGAATCCTCCGAATGCGGGGATCAAAACCCCGTGCCTTACCACTTGGCGACGGCCCAGTTGCTTAATCATGAGCTACGCTGACGTCTCCGTCTCCAGCCTGCTCTGCAATGGAGAGCGATTCAGCCCCTTCGCGACGAACCCGCGCCATCCCATTGGCAGTTGATCAACGACTCGCTGTGCATCGGTGCGCATCGGGAATCTCGCGAATACACAACTACCCGTGCCGGTTAGGTGCGCCGGCGCGAAATCGTCCAGCCAGTCCAGCGCCCGCGCGATCTGCGGATAGCGACGCCGCACCACCGGCTCACAGACGTTCTCGCCCCCGCGCGAGAGAAAGTCGGTTATTGTGATCGGCGTACAATTACGTGTCAATTCCGGCGCGGCGAATACGGCGGCGGTGGAGACCTCGACCGGCGGCTTGATGACGGCGAACCACGGCTCGGGCAGATCAAGCTGCTCCAACCTTTCGCCCACGCCCTCGGCCCAGGCGGCGTATCCGTAAATGAAGACCGGCACATCCGCACCCAGCCGCAGTCCCAGCGAGATCAATTCATCTGCCGACAGCCCACATCCCCAGATTCTGTTCAAGGCCACCAGCACGGTAGCCGCGTCCGAACTTCCGCCCCCGAGTCCGCCGCCGATCGGAAGCCGTTTGGTGAGACCGATGCCAACCCCCTGCTGGCAGCCTGTGGTTCGCTGCAATGCGTTGGCCGCACGCATCGTCAAATCCTGCTCCGGCGGGATTCCCGCCAGCGGATTCAAGCGAGTGATGCGCCCGTCCTCGCGCGGCTCGAAATACAGGTCGTCTCCGTAGTCGAGAAACTGAAAGACCGTTTGTAGCAGATGATAACCGTCGGGCCTGCGGCCGGTGATGTGGAGAAATAGATTCAACTTGGCCGGCGCGGGCCAGGGAGAAGAGAACTTCACGACCGGTGTTCAGAAATCCCGGCTAGGTCCCACTGGTCGACGATCAGTTTCACGCGCAGATCACGGCCGGCCACGGCCATTTTATCCGGCAGCGAGATCGGTTCGATGTCCTGATAATGTTGGTAGTCGACCGCCCACCCCGCCTGCTCAAACCCAGTCAGCCGGCCCTGAGCATCGAGTCGCTGCCGGTCGGCAGGACCCTCGGATTCCCCCAGCGGCGCGGGAATGCCTAGGACCCAGTAGCGCAGCCCGGACAGCGGCAGCGTCCAGCCATATAGCTCCTGCATGAGGCTTTCGGGGGTGGCCGCGTTGGTTGTGGAACCATCGCGCTGAATCAGGGTCACGCCGCTATCATTACCCTCGATACGCGCCACCACGCGCCCAAACGAATCCAGCAGGTCAATCTGAAAATCCTCGCCATCCTGCCACCAGCGCACACCCGCGTGCCAGCCCTCCTGGTTGGCAATCACCGGCAAGCTGGCGGTGATTG
>JAPSGG010000177.1 GCA_031177845.1 Chromatiales bacterium | reverse complement strand
CTTTCATATAGTCTTGCACGGATAAGCTATCCAACAGGTGAGGGGCAATCATCGCGTGCGCGTCGCGTATGCCGCTTAAGTTATAAACGCGATTCCATTTGGCAAGCAAGACCAGATAGCGCGCCAGGAGTTCGACGCGCTCGGCGTCGAGCCTCAACTCCAAGGCTGTCAAGCCGGCGTCAATCGCCGCCACAAGCTGGTTTTCAGAGAAATTGATTGCGGTTCGAGAGCGGCGGCGTAGACCTGGCATGCTTCAAGCGACCTTGTGCTCGCCCTGGCATCTCTTAAGATGCACCCTTAAGAGCGAGATCGCCGCGGGCGTGACGCCGGGTATGCGCGAGGCCTGGCCCAGTGTCGCAGGACGCGTATCGATCAATTTTTGTCGCACCTCAGTGGATAGACCCCGCACCTGCGCGAAGTCGAAGTCTGCCGGTAGCGGCGTCTGCTCATGCCGCAAAGCGTGTTCGATCTCGCTCTGCTGGCGCTCGATATAGCCGGAATACTTGGCCTGAATTTCGACCTGCTCGGCGACCTTGGCGTCGATCTCTACGGCCGGTACACCAGGCAGCGACATGAGATCGCGATAGTGCATATCAGGGCGACGCAGCAACTCTAGGGCGGAAATTGCCATACTGCTAAATCCCCCCGCGCCGCTGACGGCGCCTCCCCCCATTTGCAAAGGGGGGTCTAGGGGGATTTTCTCAGGCAGGCGCACCCGTAACTCAGCCAACCGCTCCTGCTCGCGGGCAATGGCCTCCCGCTTGCGCTCGAAGGCTTGCCACTGCGCATCATCCACCATGCCTAGCTCGCGCCCGATCGGCGTGAGGCGCAGGTCGGCGTTGTCTTCGCGCAGCAGCAGGCGGTATTCAGCGCGGCTAGTGAACATGCGGTACGGCTCGGTCGTTCCTCGCGTGACGAGATCATCGAGCAGCACGCCAATATAGGCCTGGTCGCGCCGAGGAGACCATGGATCTTTGTCCTGTGCGTAACGTGCGGCGTTGATACCGGCGACGAGTCCTTGCCCGGCGGCCTCCTCGTAGCCGGTGGTTCCATTGATCTGGCCGGCGAAAAAGAGGCCGCGAATTGGCTTTGTTTCCAATGTCGGCTTGAGACCACGCGGATCGAAGAAATCGTATTCGATAGCGTAACCCGGCCGCGTGATGTGCGCCCGCTCGAAGCCGACGATGGAACGCACCAATGCATACTGCACGTCGAACGGCAGGCTAGTGGAAATACCGTTCGGATATACCTCGCGCGTGCTCAAGCCCTCCGGCTCGATGAAGATCTGATGCGACTCCTTGGCCGCGAAGCGCACGATCTTGTCCTCTATGGACGGACAGTAGCGCGGGCCCACGCTCTCGATGGCACCGTTGTACATGGGAGAGCGATGCAGGGCCACGCGAATGATCTCGTGCGTGCGCGGGTTGGTGCGCGTGATGTGACAGGATACCTGCCGGGGATGATCTTCCGCCCGGCCCATAAACGAGAACACGGGCGTGGGTATATCGCCAGGCTGTTCCTGCAACTGACGATAGTCGATGCTGCGTCCGTCGATGCGCGGCGGTGTGCCAGTCTTCAGGCGCCCGACGTGGAACGGCAGGTCGCGCAGCCTACGCGCCAGCGCATTGGCGGGCGGATCACCGGCGCGCCCGCCAGTATAGTTCGACTCGCCGATATGGATCCTGCCGCCCAAAAACGTGCCAACGGTGAGCACCACCGCGCGCGCGCGGAAGACCAGTCCCATCTGAGTGATCACACCCGCCACATGCTCGCCTTTGACGATCAGGTCATCCACCGCTTGCTGAAAGAGATGCAGGTTTACCTGCGACTCCACGGCCTGGCGGATCGCCTGCTTGTAGAGGACCCGGTCAGCCTGAGCGCGGGTGGCACGCACTGCGGGGCCCTTGCGGCTGTTCAATATTCGAAAATGGATACCGGCCTGATCCGCGGCACGCGCCATGATGCCGCCTAGCGCGTCGATCTCTTTGGTGAGATGCCCTTTGCCGATCCCGCCGATTGCGGGGTTGCAACTCATCTGGCCGATGGTTTCGATGTTATGCGTGAGCAGCAGCGTGCGCGCACCGACGCGGGCGCTGGTCAAGGCGGCCTCGGTCCCCGCGTGACCGCCACCCACCACGATGACATCAAATTTCCCCATACTCATCTTCATAGTGCAGCCAGACGTGGCAATCGTCAGCAGCACCCGCTCTTGGCGGCGTGGCAGTCCTGATGCCGACGCGCTATGGCAAGCTACTCCTCAGTCATATCCACGCCGATGACACGACCCTGCGGTCCTACCAGTTTCTACAACCGATAGCAATCCCGGCCGCAGCCCAGGTCCAGCACCTGCGTGCCTTCCAGCGCGGGTGGAATCGGCAAACCACAGCCGTACAGGCGATCCTTCACCTCATCGTGCAGCTCTTTCAGGATCGGTACCAGATGCGCAGGAATGCCATCTGCGGCGCAGCAGGTGCTGGTCTGCAAATCTGCCGAAGACTTCAGCACCTTGCCATAATACTCGCTCAGGATGTCGTGATCCCATGCGCCGTCCTCGAGCGAGCGCCTACCGGATAATGGCCCTTATCTGCACCGTCTTGAACTGCCTGCTCGATGTCTATTTCATCATTCATCGCAATATCATGGAGTTCCACAATATGAGCATACACCCGGCGCCGAGCAGCGCGGCCAAGCGGCAGCGTCGTCCCCAGGCGCCGAGAATGGCGGCGATCATCTTCCAACGTGCCCTGCCGGTCACTACACCGATGCCGAACAGCGTCGCCACGCCCTTAAAATTGTCGTTGACGCCATTGGCGTAAGCCAGCAGTGCTACGCTGACCAGTCCTATCAGAGTGCTCACTGGGCTCTACAGCGCGAAGGCCAACCGGAGATTAAAGGAGGTCGCGCCGCCGACGTTATCGACCTCGCCGATCACCTGAAACGGCAGCACACTCAGGCGGGCGCCGGCGAATACACGAGTGTCGCTGAAGTCTTCGTCTTCCAACGCGATACTGGAGTCCGGATCACTGAAGACGAACACCTGGCCCAAGCCGGCATAAGGCGTCACAAAGGCGAAGCCCTTGGACGCAGAGACATCCACACTCAGCGTTTCCATGTCGAAACGGTCGATTCCATCCAGCTTGGTGCCCGCCACACGCACGCCCAACGCCGGGGCCGCTGTGCCTCCCGGCACAAAGGCATAGCGCACCTCACCCCCGTACAGCCGCACGTTGGAATCCGGCCCTTCCGTATAGAAGGCCCCGATGTCGAATCCGAGCGGCAGACCCTTGATCGCGCCCACGCCCACCGTCGCGAGATCATTCACGGATTCGCCTATCAGGTCTTCGAACGCCCCGTCATTATCCAAGGACGTATAGCTGGCCACCACACCCACGTTAAAGCCCGTCACGCCCAGCGGCTCAGTCGGATTTAAGGTCTTATAGCTGAAGGCCGCGCCGAGGTCCTCGGACACGCCACGAAAGGCGCCTTGGTCGGGATCAGGATCGAAGATCCCGATGTCGACGGCCCAGGCCGGCGTGAAGGTCAAGAGAATTAAACTAAAAGCGCTTGCACGATACATAGCCTTCTCCTTGAGATTTCATCTTGAGGTTTCATCATCCTCCCCGCTCGATACACGCGCCAGGCACGCCGCGTTGATTGTTGCCGTTGAGCCCTAGAATAACCGACCCGGGCATCAGGGCCAGACACCCGTCTTATCCCTGTAATCGGTTCTCAGCGGGCCAGCGCGACACCTGTCCGGGTCATTTCGATGCAGAAGCTAAACAGCGCAAGCAAGTAACTGCCTAATAATGATTTCCAAACGGAGACAATTCCGCGTGGACACGAATGTGGACACGCGTGCCCCACCCGTCTCTGGCTTTCCGGTCAGGTCCGCAGTCCCGTCCGCCCTTGTTCTTGCTCTCTCAGGAGCCGCCCCAGCTCGCGCAGCATGGCCCGCGTGCCGCCTTTCCAGGCGTTGCGCCCCGCCGTGGCCTTACCTTCCGGCGTTTTGGGACCCGTGGATCGCTCCCATGGCTTCCAGCGTTGCTCGGCACTGGCTTTGCGCCTTCAGGGCCAGCCGCAGATAGGTTTCGCAAGCACCCATATATTCCCCGGCGTTCAGCGCAGCGCGGCGGCCCAGATTATTGAATATTGCGTCCAAGGTGTGCGCCTGCGCCGTTAGCAAGGCTTCGGCCCGCGATAGATCACCATTGTTCGCCAGCTCGCATAACTTGCCCAAGTCCGCCACCAGCGTATTGATGGACATCTCGCCGAATTCTTTGTTGTAGTTCATCAAGGTCAGCGCGGCCTGCACTGTCGGACGCAGCGAAGTATGGGCCAGTGCATCTGCCGGGGTTTGGCACTGGAAGCTAGCCTACTTTCCGATGCAGAAGGTGGAGAAGATGCGCCCTAGGAGGTCTTCGGAGGTAAACGCGCCGGTGATTTCGGATAATGCCTGCTGGGCGGCGCGCAGTTCCTCGGCTAGCAGTTCAAAGCCTCGGTGCGTGTGTACCAATTCAGCCGCGCACGCCAGCGCCTCGGCGGCCGATTGCAGCGCGAGCAAGTGACGCCGCCGGGCGAGATACACGCCTTCGGAAGTGGCGCTATAACCCGCGTGGTCTTTGAGCGCCTCGCATAGACTTTCGAGGCCGGCGCCGGTCAAGGCAGAGACATAGATGATGTTCTCATGCCTGCCTGCGGGCTTACCGCTTAGATCGATCTTGTTCCAGATTGTGAGCACTGGCACGCCGGCCGGCAGCTTGTCTAGGATTGCACGCTCTGCGTCTCCCATGCCGCATGCCTCGTCCACCACCAGCAGGATCAGATCAGCATTCTTGATCTCGGCCCAGGCACGGCGCACGCCCTCGCGCTCGACTGGATCGGCGCTATCGCGCAGGCCAGCAGTATCGATG
>JAPSGG010000176.1 GCA_031177845.1 Chromatiales bacterium | reverse complement strand
CGCACCTCGGCGCGAGCTTTATGCACCTGCACGCGCGCCCCGTCCAGCTTGTACTCGAATGCCGCCTCGCCGAGCGCCGCAAGCGCCTCGCCGACGTCCTCGGCAGACTGCGCGAGCATGGGCATGACCGGGCGGAAGGGTTCGAGACGAAAGCGGGCGAGCCCGGCCGCACCTTCCTCAAACACCGCCCGCGCCACAGGGGTCAATTGGCCTGCCAACATCACGGCCCGGCGCAGCGCCGCAGGCTCGATTACGACTGCCCGCGCCACCGCCTCCAGCATCAAGCCCTCCAAGGCGCCCTGGCGCAGTTCGCCAAGCAAAAGGCCGCTGATAAAATCCTGCTCAGAAGGTGTCGCGCGCGCGAATAGCGCGCGCAGGCACTGGCGCTTTTCGCGCGCGGTGCCAGAGCCGCGGATGGTTGCCAAGCGTGTCAGCGCTTGATCCAGGTCGATGAGCATTAGCGCCGATTCCAAGGCGCCTTGTTCGAGCCTTGCCTCGCGCAGCAGCGCCGGACCTACGCCGATGCGGCCCTGGCGAACGGCGCCGGAAAGATAAGTGATGGCGAGTTCGATCTCCTCGGGAGGGGTTCTGCGCAGTAGAGCCGCAAGCAACTCGAGCTTGCGCAGCCGGCGACTCGTTTCTCTGATCTGCCGCGAGGTCTCAACGAGTTCGGCAAGGCGCATGATGGTTGTCTTCAGCGCATGCTCGCTCGGATGGAGCCCTGCTACCCGTTCGATGGCGTGCGCGAAATAGCCGAGCACCCGGAGTTACAACAACTCCTCGACGTTCTCCGGCGGCCGTCCTAATACGGCCCTATCGCCGCGCACCACGATCGGTCTCTGGATCAGATCCGGGTTTTCGATCATGAGCTGGATGAGTTCGTCGTCCGACAGATCGCGCTTGGCGATGCCTAGCTTACGCGCGATCGGCTCGTCTTTGCGCAGGACGTCGCGGGCCGACAGACCCAGCTTGCCGAGAAGCTTGCGAAACTGCGCTGCGGTCAGCGGTTGCTCGTAATAATTGACCGCATCGAACTCCACGCCCCTTTCCTTAAGCAAACGCAACGTCGTTCTGCACTTGGTGCACGTGGGCTTCTGATAAACGATTATCTTGTCCGTCATCTCATGTCTCCGATTCCGCCGCAGCTTGACCAGGATCCGATATTGCTCTGTCAGTCCCGATCACATGAACCTCACGCAATAGATCGGCGGCAAATGCGTGGAGATGCACTCCCATGAATCCCCTTGATTGCTTGAGATCCACAGCGCGCCCGTGGTCGAGCCCATAGCCAAGCATTCCCCGCTGGCATCGATGTCCAGGCCGTGGCGGTAGACGAGATCATACGCATGCGTCTGCGGCAGACCACGATCTAGGACTTCGAAACTTTGGCCACCATCGCGCGTGCGTATGACGACCAGCCTACCCTCCACGGGCACCCTGCATTCGTCCTTGTTCGCGGGCACGAACCACGCGCAGTTCGGATCGCGCGGATGCACCGCCAGTGCGAAACCGAAGCTAGATGGCCTGACATTCTTGATCTCAGCCCACGACGCACAGCCGTCGGTGGAGCGGAAAATGCCGTTATGATGTTGCGCCCAAAAGACATCCGTGGCGCCGCGGCACTGAACGATCCGATGGGGATCCTGTATGTTGGGATCGAATTCGCGTTCTGGCGGCATGTAGGCGGCGCGCATGCCTGTGGTGCGGCTTGCCCAAGTGTTGCCGCCGTCGAGTGTGATCCATATCCCCCCGCAGGAGACCCCCACCGCGATCTTGCGGCTGTCGCGCGGATCAACGCATATAGAATGGATGCCGGGCTCGTCGTAACCACCGCCGAACCACTGCCTGCGCTCCGGTCGACCCCACAGGGAGTGCACCAGTTGCCAGGAGGTGCCCCCGTCGGCCGAGCGAAACAAGCCGCCGGGGATCGTTCCGGCCCAGAGCACGCCCGGTTCATCATCCCCGCCCGCTTCCAGGCACCAGATTTGGACCAGCTTCCAGGGCTTATCGCCTGAATCCACTGGCTGAGCGGGATAGGTCGGAGTCTCGCGCTCCTGCCAGGAGACGCCTTGGTCTGTGGACTGCCGTAACTTCGGCCCGAAGTGACCCAGATTCAGCGCGCAGTGGAGCGCGCCCGTGCGCGGATCCGCGAGGACCGCGGATACGGGATCACCGAGAAAGGCTGTGGCGGAAATCTCCCATCGCTTCGACCGGCGATCCAGAATAAACAGGCCCTTGCGTGTGCCGACCAACAAACGGTCAGTCATGTATGCGCGCCGGCCTCTTCGCGATGGCCAACGATCCGTCCATCGCTACGACAGGTTGGATCGATCGCCCGGCGCAGAGCCATCAACCGCCTGAAAGCGCCTGGAATACATAAACGTCCGCGCCCTCCGCAACCGGATCACTCAGATTGATGCGATCCGCGATGATCTCGCCCCCTACCGCCACGAGGACGTGCTTCCTCAGATGGCCCTGGTCGTCCAGGATGTATCTTCGCAACCCCGGATTAGCGGCAAAGGCGTCTTCGAGTACCGCGTGCACCGTATCGCCTCGCACCTCGAGCGGCGGGCATGAGAGATGACGTTGCAGATTCGGGGTAAAGATGATGTAGGCCATGATGGCATCAAGCCTACTACAACGACCCTCTGGGTGCATAGGCACGAAGGCGAGTCATCTCTACGGTGAGCCGCACGCACCCCGCCGAGCCCCTGATCGGAATCTAGCCGCCTTGAGGTCTGTGGTGCGTGGAGTCCAGTCGCCAAGCCGACGCCCTCTGACCTGCGATTTGATCCGGCATCCGTGACAGGCCTCGCGCGATCTGATTTAACTTCTGCGCGTGCCGAGCACGACGCCGATCTGATGCAATTGCTTCAGCGTCTGTGCGCCGCCCTGTATGACCTGCTCCGGCTGCGGGTGCTTGAGTTCATCGGCGATCTGGTTGAGCAGCTCGCGACCGGTGCGTTGTGCAGACTCGTCCAGCAACGCCAGTAGTCGCGCGGTCACTGGATTGACCTCCATAAATCCCAGCTTGTCCTGCCGATCGCGGTACACCAGCAGGTACGTCGGCTGCTCGCCGGGCGTCTCTGGTCTGAAGTTCGGGCCGATCTTGTGCACCGGATATTGATAGCTTAGCAGCCACGCCAATGGTGAGAGCGCCGGCCGTCCTTCTAGCAAATCGCCGTCGGGATCGATTGTCTCCCAGTCGGGCTCTTCGTCCGACACGGATAACGCCAGCTCTACCCACTCGTAGTGCGCCAGTTCGGTGAGGAACGGCGGGTCTTCCGGCTGATGCACGCGTTCCTCTTGCAGGTATTTCAGGAACTCCTGGGAGATCTCCAGAAAGTATGGCGTGTGGCTCTTATGATGCGCGAAGAAATCACGCGCCATGCGATGCCAATCGGCATCTGAGTACAGCTTGCGCAGCACCGGAAAGCCGCCGGCCAGAAAGTTCTGGATATTGTTGTAGAACAGATTGCGGTAGATCGCCATGCGGCGGTCTTCCACGTCGGCGGGCCGCGCATGAACCTGCGGATCTCGCACATGCGCGCTGAACGCGTACTGCACGCGCTGAAACTCAGGCATCGTCTTATCCATGAGCGACGGCGGGCACCTCAGCCGCCCACTTGCGTTGATAGCGGTGAATGGTCTCGATCTCACCCAGCAGCTCGGGCAGCGGCGGGAAGTTGAAGTCGCGTTCCAACAGCGTGGGAAAGACGCCAAAGTGGGCGTAGGCCTTGTCGAGCAGATCCCACACCGGGTCGATCACGTTCGCGCCGTGGGTATCGACGATCAGGTCCACGTCCTCGCGATAGTGCCCGGCCACGTGGCAGTAAGCGATGCGATCACCGGGCAGCGCCTTCAGGAACTCGACCGGATCGTAGCGGTGATTAACCGAGTTTACGTAGATATTGTTGACATCCAGCAGTAGGTCGCAGTCGGCCTCCTTGAGTACCGCGTTGATAAAGCTATTCTCGTCCATCTGGGCGCCGGGCGCGGCATAGTACGAGACGTTCTCGATGGCGATGCGCCGCTCCAGGATCTCCTGCACGCGCCTGATGCGCCCGGCTACATAATGCACAGCATCATCCGTAAACGGAATCGGCATCAGGTCGTACATATGCCCGTCATCGGAACAGTAACTCAGATGCTCGCTGTAATAGCAGATCTTATGGGTATCGAGGAACTGTTTAATATCGCCGACCAATTCCTCATCCAGAGGCGACGGCCCGCCTAGCGATAGCGACAGCCCGTGGGTGACGAATGGGTAACGTTCGGTAAAGGCTCGGAAGCGCTTACCTAGACTGCCGCCCACCCTAATCCAATTCTCGGGCGCGACCTCCATGAAATCGATTTGTTCTGGCGGCGCGGCTTCCAGATCCTTCATGAGATCGCGGCGCAGCCCTAGGCCCGCGCCGGATACAGCATATGTCTTATGCGGCATGATCGTGATCCCTCCGTTTCGCTATCGCATGATACGTCTTTTAGCAGAAATCGGATGTCCGTGCAGCGGATGGTTGAGAGTTATCCCACCGTCAACGGATTAGCCGTCGACCACTTAGGGAAGCTCTGAACTAGTCTTTCTGCTGTCATGCCGGTGCCTGCCCCGTACTCCGATATGGGGAAAACCGGCATCCAGTAAGCGATTGCTGCTACTGAATTCTGGCTTTCGCCGGAATGAAAACATGCTACAACGACCAGACTCAATCAGAGTCTCCTTAGCGCTATGACGTATTGTGGCCGCTTTCTGCGAGTGGCAAGTATCTCAACAGCAAGCCCAGCCTGGGCGCCTGAATAGTGATACCAACGCAAGCCCGTGTCGATGCCCACGCCACCACGATTTCCGAGCCGGCAAACCCCGCTGTCACCAGCGCCGCGCTGAAGGGCAGGTGCAGGCGTTTCGCAAGCGGCTCGATGAGCAGGGTACCG
>JAPSGG010000397.1 GCA_031177845.1 Chromatiales bacterium | reverse complement strand
GCGCCCCGGCGCTCAAAAGTCGCTGCACCTCGTCTAGATTCTCGGCGCGGATCAGCCCTTTTTTAGCTTGGGTATTCTCGGGGTCGATGGCAAGCGCAAGCGCGAATCGTGTGGCGGCCTGGCTTCCATGACCGTTTGCCAACGCCGCCTGTCCCGCGTTTATGGCCTTATTCAGCACGTTATCCACTTGGTCCGCCAGTTCGTCAAAGATCTGCGCGCTTTGCGCATACGCCACTGTGGCCGACCGATAGTCTTGATCGAGAAAGAACTCATCGCCCGCGGCGGCGCGGCGCTGCGCTTCAGCAAACCGTTGGCCGCCCCACCGCCCGACGGCTTGCTCTTGCAGTGCAGCCTGCTTTTGCATCAAGATCGCCAGCGCGTTTTCTGCTTGCCCGCGCTCACGCGCCAGCTCTGCTCGTTGCCATGGCTTTGAATCCGGCACAGTCCGGGACAGCAGCGCCGCCGTCGATTTCTCTAGAGGGGGTAGGGTACGAGAGGTGCTAATTCGAAGGCCGGAGCCATTCGGCTGCAGGTGCTGTGTGCTCTTTGGTAGGAGAAAGAATACAGCTGCCAAGACGATCAACAACGCGGCGAAGGCGAACCCCGCAAGCCAGCTGGAAGCCGTACTTTCCCTCTGGCGAGACTCGCCCTGCGGACGCGATTGCTGAAGGCTGATCGGCGTTATGTATTCGAATTCTTGCGTGGGCGCGCCTCCGCTTCCGACTTTTGGACTAGACATGGATCTTGAGTGTGGCTACAAATCCTGGGTTTGCCGAGGCCCGCCGCGCGCATCATGTCCGATGGCAAAGCCGGTCTCCGTTGCATAGATCTTCTTGAGTAGGCGGCGCCATTTCTTGAACTGAGCCTCCACGGAGCCCGTCAGTGTAACCGTCTTATTTTCCAGTTCCACGACGCGCGGCTTGGCCTCGGCTTCGAATGATGCCCCCAACTCTTCCAAGGCATCGGCGTGAATCTGAGATTGCGAGTACTTGTCGACGCCGCTCGCCAATACCGCCGCACCGCCTAATACCATGATGTTGCCCACGGTGCCGGAGGCGCCACTCTCGCCACCGGCGGCCAGGCCGATGCCTCCGATCACCGATGCGGCCCCAATCAGCATACGTTTGAGCGCCGAGCCCTTGATCTCCTTTAGCGCGACCGTTTCGTCATAGCTGAGCTCGCGCCAGTCCTGATAAGGCCCCTGCATGCCGCGGTAAAAACCCGCATAGTGCGCATCCAGCGTATCGATGAACAGATACTCACGTTGCCGGATCGCTCGCACGCGCTTCAACATGGGATCATTCCTGGCCGGTAGCCGTTTGATCTCGAAATCGCCTTGGTCGTTCTCGCCTAAGTATTCTTCAAATGCATAGGGCGATAGCTCCCCGGCGAACTTGAGCTCCGAAATCGTGCGTAGGTCTTGGATATCGTCGCTAGAGAGCTGACGCCTGGCGGCCAACATGTCGTTCGCGATGGTGTCGTAGAGATCTTGGAATGGATCCATGTCCTCAACAGGCACGTCCTCGCTGTAAGAGTACTTGCCCGCGCTGTGCGTATAGCGTTTCTCCAGCCACTCCCGTCCGGAGGCATCCTCAATTTCAACCGCTATCGCCAGCGTTTCGCCGTCGGAGGCGATGATCTCGCCCTTGACGAGCACGTCGACCGAAGAAGTTTCTGTAGGGATTACCCGCACCGCGCCCCACTGGGCGGTGTTCTGCAATGTTTCCTTCAAGGTAAAGGGAATATAGCGGGATTCGGCCTCACGCACCTGCGGATACACGCCTTCTTTTTCCCGCTCTTTCTCATCGGCGGGTATGCCTGGATCGAAGACCACGATGCCCACATCCAGCAGTTGATGCTCGGGTATGTCATGCTGCGCCTGGATTGCCGTGGTGGCATCGACCTTTTTTACCGTATGGCTGGCGCAGCCCGCCGCTAGGCACAGTATCAACTGCGCAATTAGCGCAA
>JAPSGG010000175.1 GCA_031177845.1 Chromatiales bacterium | reverse complement strand
GGCCGCAGGCTGCGCTTGGCCTCGAAGTGCAGGTGGACCTCGTTGCCGCGGGTGAGGTCGAGCACGTCGGCCTCGTCGTGGACCGAGCAGCAATCCGGTCCTTTCAAGCACCAAGCATTCAAACAGGCGTCATGCGCAAGGGCATTATATTGGCGGGTGGCTCTGGCACGCGGCTTTATCCGCTCACCCACTCGGTAAGCAAGCAGCTCATGCCGGTCTACGACAAGCCCATGATCTACTACGCCCTGGCGACGTTAATGCTGGCCGGCATTCGAGAGATCCTCATCATCACCACGCCCCGCGATCAAGCCGCGTTTGAGTATCTGCTGGGGGATGGATCGCAGTGGGGACTTGCGCTGTCGTTCGCCGTGCAGCCGAGTCCAGACGGCCTGGCGCAGGCTTTCATCATCGGCAAAGGGTTTATCGGCGCGAATCCCGTGACGCTGACGCTGGGCGATAATATCTTCTACGGTGAAGGGCTCGCCAAGCGCCTGCAGGCGGTCAGCCGGCAGGAAATCGGCGCTACCGTATTCGGTTACTATGTCAACGATCCGACTCTTTACGGTGTCGTATCGTTCGACGGAGGTGGCCGGGTCACGAGCATCGACGAAAAGCCCCGAGCGCCCAAGTCTCACTATGCCGTAACCGGGCTCTATTTCTACGACAACGACGTGGTCTCCATTGCCGAGGCGGTCAAACCCTCTGCCCGCGGCGAACTGGAGATCACCGACGTCAACAGGGCCTATCTGGCACGTGGCGACCTGACCGTGGAACTGCTGAGCCGCGGCACGGCCTGGCTGGACACGGGTACTCATGCGGCCCTACTGGACGCGGCCAACTTCATCAAGGTCGTCGAGGAACGACAGGGGCTCAAGGTGGCTTGCCCGGAGGAGATCGCCTATCGCATGGGTTTTATCGATGCTGAGGCGCTGGAACGGCTCGCGGCGCCCTTGGAAAAGAGCGGCTATGGCCAATATCTGCGCGGCATCCTCAATGACGGAGAGCTGTTGTGAGGATACGCGAGACAGGGCTTCCCGGCGTAATGATCATCGATCCGCAAGTTAAAGCAGACGCGCGCGGTTTCTTTATGGAATCCTTCCAGCAGCGCCGTTACGCCGAGGCCGGCATCGCGGATCCTTTCGTGCAGGATAACGTATCTTTCTCCCGCAACGGCGTCCTGCGCGGGCTGCACTTCCAGCACCCGCATGCGCAAGGCAAACTGGTCTATGTCTTGCATGGCGAGGTGTTCGACGTCGCGGTCGACGTCCGGCAGGGATCGCCTACCTACGGCAATTGGTTTGGAGCGACCCTGTCGGCAGAGAACAAGCGCCAATTATGGCTGCCGTCGGGGTTCGCGCATGGTTTCTGTGTCACCGGCGAAGGTGCGCTGTTTTGTTACAAGTGCACCGACTATTACACCCCTGAGGCGGAAACCACGGTGTTATGGAACGACCCTGATATCGGCATAGACTGGCCGGTGGAACGACCCGAGCTGTCGATCAAGGACGCTTCGGCTCTCGGGCTGAGCGGAATCGATACCTCCAGGCTGCCGCCGTACAACGCCTAGCAGGTTATGACGGATCACTCATCGCGGCCGGTTGTTCTGGTTACGGGTGCCAACGGTCAACTCGGGTGGGAGTTGCGGCGCCACGGGCAGCAGTTAAATTACCCACTGCACGCGCTCGGCCGCAGCGCGCTGGATATCACGGATGCCAAGGCCGTGCATGCGACGATTGACAGTTTGCGCCCCAGCGTCATTATCAACGCGGCTGCATATACCGCCGTGGATCGCGCCGAAGAGGAGCCGGAACGCGCCTACGCGGTCAACCGCAATGGTGTAGCAAACCTGGCGCGCGCATCACTTCGATGCGGGGCCTGGCTGGTGCATATCTCCACGGACTTCGTGTTCGATGGCTACAAGGGTGCTCCTTACAAGCCTGATGACGCACCCCGCCCGCAGGGTGTCTACGGCGCCAGCAAGCTCGCCGGCGAGGTAGTCGTGCGAGAGATTATGGCGGACAAAGCGCTGATCATCCGCACCGCCTGGGTCTACTCGGCGCACGGCAATAACTTCGTCAAGACCATGCTGCGCCTGATGGGCAGCCGCGACGAACTCCGTGTGGTCGAGGATCAGATCGGATCGCCGACCTGGGCGCGCGGTCTGGCAGATTGTATCTGGCGCGCGCTCGGCTGCCGTTTGGCCGGCACATATCATTGGACGGATGCCGGCGCGGCGAGCTGGTACGATTTCGCGGTGGCAATACAGGAAGAGGCGTTGAGTCTTGGATTGCTGAGCAAACGGCTTCCCCTCAAGCCGATAACGACGGGTGAGTATCCTACGCCTGCCAGACGTCCAAGCTACAGCGTGTTAGATAAGTCGGCCACTTGGAGAGAACTGAAACACGTCGCGCCACACTGGCGCGAGTCACTCCGCCAGATGCTTGGTGAACTGGCCCATGCGTAGACTACTCGTGACAGGCGGTGCGGGCTTCATTGGCGCGAACTTTGTGCATTACTGGCTGCGCAATCACCCAGATGATCGCGTGGTGGTGCTGGATGTGCTGACCTATGCCGGTCGCCGCGCAAGCCTCGCGTCTGTGGAACGTCACTCGAATTTCCGTTTTGTCCGAGGCGACATCCGCGATCAGGCGCTCGTCGAGGCGCTGCTGAAAGAAGAGCGCGCCGACACCCTGGTGCACTTCGCTGCCGAATCGCACGTAGATCGTTCCATCCTCGGACCAGATGCCTTTATCGAAACTAACGTCATCGGCACCCACAGCCTTCTCAAAGCCGCTAGAAATATCTGGCTGAAAGAAAACGCATCCTCGGCATTCGAGCGTCATCGCTTTCACCAAGTGTCCACAGACGAGGTCTACGGCACGCTCGGGCCGGATGAACCACCTTTTTGCGAGACTACGCCCTACGCGCCCAGTTCACCTTACGCCGCCACCAAGGCAGCTGCCGATCACTTGGTGCGTAGCTATCATCGCACGTATGGTTTGCAGACGACGACCAGCAATTGCTCTAACAATTATGGCCCCTATCAGTTTCCCGAGAAGCTCATTCCGCTGATGCTGATCAACGCACTGCAAGGCAGGCCGCTACCCGTGTACGGCGACGGCCAGCAAGTGCGCGACTGGCTCTACGTGGAGGACCATTGTCGAGGCATCGAGTTAGTGCTTGAGAAGGGACACGTGGGTGAGACCTATAACCTCGGAGGTCGCAGCGAGAAGACCAATCTGGACGTCGTACAGATCCTTTGCCGTCATTTGGACGAGTTGATGCCTGATGCCGCTTACGCCCCCCATATCTCGCTGCTCTCGTTTGTTAGAGACCGGCCTGGCCACGATCGCCGGTACGCGATCGACACCAGTAAGGCGAAGGCGGAGCTTGGCTATCAGCCGCAGGAAGATTTCGAGAGCGGCCTGCGTAAGACGCTGGCATGGTACTTGGGTAATGAGCTCTGGTGGCGCGCCTTATTGGATGCTCACTATCAAGATTGGATAGAAGCACATTACGGGCGCCGCGCCAGGAACGGTACTTTTCAACCGTACTCCAGCCTTACCTAAGTCCGAGTTCAGGGTAGGCGGCAAAGGCGATCGCGCTACAACAATGCACCGTTACATCGAGCTGGTTTGGTACAAGGCGTATGCTGACCTGCGCGCCGAGGCTGCACGCGCCTATCTAGGGGTGGCATGGTGGGTGCTGGAGCCACTGCTTTACATGGTTGTGTTCTATGTGGTCTTCGGTCTGCTATTTCAGCGGGGCGGTGATGGCTTCGTGTCGTTTCTGCTGTGCGGATTGGTCGTCTGGCGGTGGTTCGGATCCAGCGTACTCCGTGGGGCCGGCGCCATTTCCAACAATGCGGGTTTGATGCTGCAGGTATATATCCCGAAGTATCTATTTCCCGCTATAGTTCTGATAACCACCACCATCCAGTTTCTGATCGTCTTCGGTCTGCTGCTCGGATACCTGCTCATTGTGGGGCCGGCAACGAGCCTTTGTTGGCTGGCCTTGCCTGCGGTTCTCCTTGCGCAGCTGCTATTCATTTCTGCCTGCGTCTTGGTCATAGCGGCCATTGTTCCGTTTGTTCCCGATGTGAAAAAGTTGATCCAGAACGGGCTAACGCTGTTGTTCTTCCTATCTGGGATCTTCTATGACATCAGTGAGCTTCCTGAAGCGGCCCAGCCATATTTTTACCTTAATCCGATGGCGACAATCATCGAGAACTATCGGCTCGTCTTACTTCAAGCTTCCTGGCCCAATTGGCAGGCGCTTGGTATCACCCTGGCTCCATCGCTGAGCGGCGCGGCGATCGGCATGTATCTGCTCACCCGATATGACCGTGTCTACCCAAAGGTAGTCGTGTCATGAACGCTACTTCTGAGCCGGTGTTGCGTCTAGAAAACGTGGGCGTGTCGTACAATCGGCGCCGTGGGGTCTTCAAGCGGGAGCGTTTTTGGGCGCTTCGCAATGTTTCATTCAATCTTTACAGGGGTGAGAGCCTAGGCGTAATCGGCCGCAACGGCGCAGGCAAGAGCACTCTGATGAAGGTGCTGGCCGGTATCATCAAGCCAGACCGTGGACAGATATTCCGCCAGGAATTGAGGGCCGATCTGCTGTCCCTGCGCGTGGGATTCTCATCGCATCTCAACGGGCGGGAGAACGCGATCTTGAGCGGAATCCTGATGGGACGGAGCCGCCGTCAGATGGAAGCACTGCTGGGTGACATAGCAGCGTTTGCAGAACTTGGAGACTTCATGGAGCAACCGTTGAGAACCTATTCCGTCGGAATGAAGGCCCGACTAGGTTTCGCCGTCGCCTTTCTTTCCGATCCGGATATACTACTGGTGGACGAGGCCATGGGGGTAGGCGACGCGGAATTCAGAAGAAAGTCGGCTGGCCTGATGCGGCAAAAGATCGAATCGGACA
>JAPSGG010000174.1 GCA_031177845.1 Chromatiales bacterium | reverse complement strand
TAGGGAGAGTCCGCGATGTCCGAGTCGACCAGCTCGGCGTTGAGCCGAACCTTGCTATACGCGAGCAGCACCGCGAGCTCCGGGCGCGCGAGACCCGTCCCCGCGGCTTCGCGTTTGTTCAGTTCCTCCTCGTTCGGGAGCGATTCCAGCCTGCGTTTTAACAGTCCCTCGCGCTCGAGCGTGGCGATGAACCGGCTGTGGTCGCTGAGCAGTTCGGCTGCCTGGGAGCTGGCGATGCTGATCGCCTGACTTTGTAGATAGCTATCGCGTAGCACCAGTCTTGCGACTTCCTCGGTCATATCAGTCAGCAGTGCGTTGCGCTGCTCGAACGCAAGGCCACCGCTCGCCAGCGCGCGATTCAGCATGATCTTGATATTGACCTCGTGGTCGGAGCAGTCCACGCCGCCGGCATTGTCGATGGCATCGGTGTTGATGAGGCCGCCGCGGCGCGCGAACTCGATGCGCGCGAGTTGGGTGAGTCCCAGATTGCCGCCCTCGCCGATCATTCGGCAGCGCAGCTCGGTGGCATCGATGCGCACGTTATCATTGCTGCGGTCGCCGACGTCGGCATGGCGCTCGGTCGATGCCTTGACGTAGGTGCCGATGCCGCCGTTCCAAAGCAGATCCACCGGCGCGCGCAAGACGGCCTGGATCAGCTCGTTTGGCGTTAGCCGCTCTGTCTCAATGCCCAATACCGCGCGCGCTTCCGGACTCAGCGCGATGGATTTGGCCGTACGTGGGTATACGCCGCCGCCATGAGAGATCACGTCTCGGTTGTAATCGTTCCAGGAAGAGCGCGGCAGTTCGAATAGCCGCCTGCGCTCGGCGAATGCGCGCTCTGCAGGAGGATCCGGATCGATGAAGATGTGGCGGTGATCGAATGCGGCGATCAGGCGGGAATTGGGCCACTGCAGCATGCCGTTGCCAAATACGTCGCCGGACATGTCACCGATCCCGACCGCCGTGAACGGCGTCGTCCGAACATCGATCCCCAGCTCTCGAAAATGCCGCGCGACGCACTCCCACGCGCCACGCGCGGTGATGCCCATCTTCTTGTGGTCGTAGCCATGGCGGCCGCCGGAGGCGAAGGCATCGCCCAGCCAGAATCCGTATTGGTCGGCGATCTCATTGGCGATATCGGAAAAGGCGGCGGTACCCTTATCAGCGGCGACCACCAGATAGGGATCGTCGCCGTCATAGCGCACCACATCCGGTGGCGGTCGTATGGCGCTGCTAACTCGATTATCGGTGAGGTCCAGCAGGCCGCTGATAAAAGTCCGATAGCAGCGGATGACCTCGCGCTGCACGGCGTCCCGGTCGTCGCTCGGCGGTAGACATTTGCAGACGAAGCCGCCCTTCGCGCCGGTGGGCACAATGACGGCATTCTTGACCATCTGCGCCTTCATCAGCCCCAGGATCTCAGTGCGGAAATCCTCGCGCCGGTCCGACCAGCGGATGCCGCCGCGCGCAACGCGCCCGCCGCGCAGATGCACGCCCTCTACCCAGCGAGCATAGACAAAGATCTCGAACATGGGCAGCGGCAGCGGCAGATCGGGGATGCCCTTGGGGTCCAGCTTAAACGCCACATAGTCCTTATCTGATTGGCCGCCGGCGTCTTTCTGAAAATAGTTGGTGCGCAGTATCGCCAGCATGACAGCCAGAAAGCTGCGCAATATCCGGTCCTCGTCTAGGCTCGCGACTTTTTCTAGCGCCTGCTCGATGTGCGCCTTGGTCGCCTCAACGGCCTGTCCACGCTGAGATTGCAAAGCAGGGTTGAGGCGCGCCATAAATAGGTTCACCAGGTGCCGCGCGATGAATGCGTGATTGGCCAGGCTCTGCTCCATATAAGCCTGGCTCAGGGGTAAGGGCGTCTGTAGCAGGTACTTGCAGACTGCGCGCAGCACCACGATCTTTCGCCAATCGAGTTGCGCGGCGAGCACCAGGCGATTGAAGCCGTCGTTCTCGACCTCGCCGCTGACGACCCGCGTAAAGGCATCCTGGAAGATTTCTCTCACCTCGAGCAGTTCCACGTCCACGCCGTGCGCGGTGCTCATCTCGAAGTCCAGAATCCAGCCAGGTTCTGCGTTGCTCGGTTCGATCTCATACGGCCGCGCCGCTAACACCCTCAAGCCCATGCGCTCCAGGATTGGCAGCACGTCCGACAGGGCCAGCGGTTCGCGACGTCCGAATACCTTGAAGTGCAGCGCCTTCCCACGGTACTCCTGCGGGCGATACAACTGAGTGACCAAAGGCCGCGCATCGCCAATCTTCTCAAGGTGTTCAATATCCGCCACCGCATTGCATGCGGAGAAGTCCTCCTGATACCCGGCGGGAAAGGCCTGGCGGTAACGCTGCCACAGCCTTCTGCCGTGGGCCTCGCCGAGTTGCTCGACTAAGGCATTGCGCAGCCGGTCTTCCCAGGACAGCATGGCCTCCGCCATGCGCGCCTCCAGCTCGGGCACATTGAAGTCAATGCTAGCGTTCAGCGGCGTGCGGATGATGAAGTACACGCGCGCGAGCACCGATTCGGAGAACTGCACGTCGAACTCCGAACTCAAGCCCCCGAAGGCCTGCATCAAGATTTCCTGGAAACGCAGCCGCAGCGTGGTGTTGTAGCGGTCGCGCGGTACGAACACGAGCGCACTGACAAAGCGCCCGTAGATGTCGGGCCGTATGAAAAGTTTTAAACGCGCGCGCTCCTGCAGGTTCAGGATGCCCATTGCGACTTCGAAGAGCTGGTCGACCGAGGCCTGAAACATCTCGTCGCGCGGCAGGTGATCGAGGATGTTTTCCAAGGCCTTGGCGGCATGGCCATTGGGCGCGAGGCCGGCGCGTTCGCGCACCTTTGCGACCTTGCGCTTGAGCAGCGGGATCTCGCTGGGCCGCGTGCTGTACGCCAGCGACGAAAAAAGCCCCTGGAACCGCCATTCGCCGATCACATTGCCATCTTCGTCAAAACGCTTGACGCCCACGTGATCCAAATGCGCGGGGCGATGCACCGTCGAGCGCGCGGTGGATTTAGTGATGATGAGCAGCTCTCTGGCGCGAGCTGCACCTTCCAGGTGTGGCGGGATCGGAATGCTCTGTTCCGTGCTGTTGCTAAAAATACCTAGACCAGACCCGGGCACCAAGCGCAACAGTAACTCGCCGTCTTCCTCCACCAGATCGAATGTCCGAAAGCCGATGAAGGTGAAGTGATGGTTGTCGATCCAGCGCAGTACATCAATCGCCTCGGCGACTTGCTCGTCGAACACGGGCAGAGGTTGAGTCTTCAGCACGGAGACCACCTCACGCAGGCGCATGCGCATGCGCGGCCAGTCCTCTACCACGACGCGCACATCGCCGAGCACCCTTTCCAGGTCGGATCGCAGCGTCGATAAGCTTGCCGGATCGGTGACCTGATCGATCTCGAAGTGCATCACCGCCTCGGCGGCTCCGCCGTCGGCCTTGGACGCCAGCACCTCGGTTAGCTGCCCGTCCAAATCGCGCCGTACCCGCATGACGGGATGAATGATCAGGTGAATGGTCAGCCCGTGGCGGTTGAGTTCCTGGCTCACTGAGTCGACCAGAAACGGCATATCGTCGGTAACGATCTCGACCACCGTGTGCGCCAACCGCCAACCGTGTTCTTGCTGCGTCGGGTTGTAGATGCGGATGTTAGGCGTCCCCGGTTTGCGGCTTTGGGCGAGTTGCCAGTGGGAAAGCATCGCGCCATATAGATCCTCGGCGTCTTTGCCCAGCAGGTCGCCATCAGCCACGCCTACGAAGTATGCGCGCGCAAACCGCTCGGCTGAGCTGACACGTGGCCCGAATAAGCGCTCGCGCACGGAGCCCGCGACTTTGGCGATGGTGGTTTCTTTGTGTACGTTGTCTACCGCGCGCATGCAGGATCAGGTCCGGTTGTGAATGAAGGCGTAGTATAAAGTCGTCGCGATGCGCTGTTCAGTCATCGGCCGGAATCGCGCGAAAAAGGGGTGTTGTTCCATGGCTGAGATCTTACAATGGCGGCCAATGCCTCAGACCAAGTCAACTGCGGCCATTATCGTGCACGGCGGTGCCGGTCCGGTGCATGAAGAACACGTCGAGATCAGCCTCGCTGGCTGCCGCGAAGCCGCGCTGGCCGCGTGGCAGGTGCTGAAGAACGGCGGCGCGGCATTGGATGCGGTAGTCGCCGCAGTCACGTCGCTGGAGGACAATCCCGCTTTCAATGCCGGTACGGGCGCCACCCTCAATGCCGAGGGTAAAGTGCAATTGGATGCCTCGATCATGGACGGCGAGGGTCTCAAGGCGGGTGCGGTGGCGGCGGTCGAGCGCGTACGCAATCCCATCCAGCTTGCCAGAAAGGTATTGGAAGACGGCAGGCACGTGCTGCTGGTGGCGACCGGCGCGGAGCGCTTCGCGCGCGCACAGGGCGTTGCGGAATGCGATCCCGCGGAGTTGATTACGGATCGTCAGCGTAGCCGCTGGGCGAAGGAACACGGCACGGTCGGCTGCGTGGCACTGGACGCCAGCGGCCGCCTCGCGGCTGGCACCTCGACGGGGGGCTTGCTCGGGGCGCTGCCCGGACGGGTCGGCGATTCGCCCCAGATCGGCAGCGGTACCTACGCGAACGACGTGGGCGGCGTCTCGTGCACGGGGACCGGCGAGGCTATCATACGGGCGGTGATGGCGAAGACCGCGGTCGATCTGATCACTGCCGGCGCCGATGCCGCGACCGCGGCGGTCAAGGCGCTGGAACTCTTCGAACGCCAGACGGCCAGCGAGGCCGGCCTGATCGCCATCGATCGTCAAGGTCGGGTGGGCTTTGCCCGCAACACATCGCACATGCCGGTCGCTTGGGTAAGTGGCGGCCAGGATGTGCAGGCGGAGGTGTGATGTTAACCCCGCGGGCCTGTCGCTCCTACCTGGCATCATCGATGCCCTTGCACGCGCGCCGCCAGTTTCAACGCATCGAATGACGCCGAAGGTGCGGCGCCATTCGATGCGTT
>JAPSGG010000173.1 GCA_031177845.1 Chromatiales bacterium | reverse complement strand
GCCGGCGTCATCCTTCGGATCGCCAGCAGCGGCACGCGGATCGCGGAACGGCGCACCGTCCCGGCGGCGATCGCCACGACCAGCAGTCCGTAGATGCCTCGGGCGCTGTCTTCGGCATCTACGGACGGCGGCGCGCAAGGCGATGCTGTTGCAGCGGGCAGGCGCTGAGATTTTGGTGGTCGCGCCGCGTCTAGACCGCGAGATGCGCACCTGCGTCGATGATGGATTGGTGCGCTACCTGGCACGCGCATTTAGCGAAAGCGATCTTGAGAACCAAACGCTTGTCATCGCGGCGACCGACGACGCAACCGTCAACCGGCGGATTGCGGAACTGGCGAAGGCTCGCGGCTTGCCAGTCAATGTGGCCGACGAACCGGCCTTGGGGAGCTGCATCCTGCCCTCCGTGGTCGACCGCTCGCCCGTGCAGATTGCGATCTCCACCGGCGGGGCATCGCCGGTGCTGGCGCGCCAGTTGCGCGCGCGGCTGGAAAACTACGTCCCCGCGGCTTACGGCCGGCTCGCCGAGCTGGTCGAAGGCTTCCGCGCCCAGGCCAAGCGCCGCTTTCCGGATGGCGCGCAGCGCCGCCGATTCTGGGAGCAGATGCTGCAAGGGCCGGCCGCTGAAGCAGTTTTCGCCGGGCGCGTTGATACCGCGCGCGACATGCTACGCAAGGCGCTCGATGATGCCGCGGCCAAGCCGCCTTCGTGCGGTGAGGTCTATCTGGTTGGTGCAGGCCCTGGCGATCCAGATCTGCTGACTTTTCGAGCCTTAAGGCTGATGCAGCAGGCCGACGTCGTTGTCTACGACCGGCTGGTGTCCGCGCCGATTCTGGATCTGATCCGCTGCGGGGCGGAGCGAATCTACGCCGGCAAGTACCCGCGAGGTCCACGAGTGGCCCAGGAGGAGATCAACGCCTTGTTGATCCGCCTGGCGAAGGAAGGCAAGCGCGTGCTGCGCCTCAAAGGAGGCGATCCGTTTATCTTTGGCCGTGGCGGCGAAGAGATTGCCACCTTGATCGACGAGGGAATCCCTTTCCAAGTCGTGCCCGGGATCACCGCCGCCTCGGGCTGCGCCGCGTATGCCGGCATCCCATTGACTCACCGTGATTATGCGCAGGCTTGTGTTTTCGTGACCGGGCATCGGCAAGACGGCACGGTCGATCTCAATTGGGAGATGCTCGCGCATCCGCGGCAGACCTTGGTGTTCTACATGGGGCTGCTGGGTGTCGGAATCATCTGCGAACAGCTGATCAGCCACGGGTTACCGCCGAATACGCCGGCCGCAATGATCGCGCAAGGCACCACGCCGGCTCAGCGCGTGCTGGTCGCAGATCTTGAAAAGCTGCCGGGCCTGATCGAGCGCAGCGACATTAAGGCCCCGACGCTGATCATTGTGGGTGAGGTTGTGCGCCTACATGACAGATTGCGCTGGTTCAGTCCCAGCGAAGGCGAGCACAATGTCAAGAGCTAAAATACCTGGACTTAAAGGTTGTACTCACTTATGCCTGCATTCACCATGAAGCCTTTCAACTGATGAACAGGGGGCCAAGGTGACGATTGCACATAATCTCGGATTCCCTCGCATCGGCGCGAGGCGGGAGATGAAAAAGGCGGTCGAGGCCTACTGGAAAGGTGAACTCGACCGCAGTGGACTGGTTCAGGCCGGCGCGCGCCTGCGCAAGGCCAATTGGGCATTGCAGCGGGACGCGGGCCTCGATTTCGTCCCAGTCGGCGATTTTTCGTGGTACGACCATGTGCTCGACATGAGCACGCTGCTCGGTTGTGTGCCGCCGCGCTTTGGCGGGTTTGAGGACGAGGTCGATATCGACACCTATTTCCGCATGGCCCGGGGTCGGGCGCCGTGTGGCGAAAGTGTCCGCGCCTGTGAAATGACTAAGTGGTTCGATACCAATTACCACTATCTCACGCCCGAATTGCACAAAGATCAGGAGTTCCGCCTAGCCTCTGCCAAGTTATTCGATGAGGTGGCCGAGGCGCAGGCTTTGGGACATCGAGTGAAACCGGTGATCCTTGGGCCCTTGAGTTGGCTCTGGCTGGGCAAGATCAAGGGCGAGAGGTTCGACAAGCTCACGTTGGTCGATCGCGTGATCCCGGTGTACGGCCAGATTCTCACCAAACTCCGAGAGCAAGGCGTCGAGTGGGTGCAGGTCGACGAGCCCGTGCTGGTCATGGATTTGCCGTCGCCTTGGCTGCAGGCCTTCGAATTGGTTTACAACCGCCTTCAGGTTACTGGGCTGAACGTCCTACTGACTACCTACTTCGGTAGTCTCCAGGACAATATCGACTTGATTGCAAGCCTCCCCATAGCGGGACTGCATGTCGACGCCGTGCGCGCGCCGCGCGATGTGCAGGTCGCGATGGATCACCTATCGGATCAGAAGGTGCTTTCGGTCGGAATCATTGACGGGCGCAATATCTGGCGCAGCGATCTGGGTCGTTGTCTAGACCTGCTTGAAGAGGCGAAAACCCGGCCCGGGGATCGGCTATGGGTGGCGCCGTCGTGCTCGCTTTTACATACGCCTGTCGATCTCGACCAGGAGCGCAAACTGGATGCCGAGCTCAAGTCCTGGCTCGCCTTTGCCAGGCAGAAAGTGAGGGAAGTGGCTGCACTCAAGCGCGCGCTGGACGAGGGTCGCGAGGCAATCGCCGAGCAGCTCAAGGCCGCGTGGCGGGCGACGGAGATCCGCCGTGTATCCAAGCGCATCCATAGCGAGTCGGTTAAGAAGCGGGCCGCGAGCGTCACGCCCGAAATGACCCAGCGCAACCATCCGTACGCGGAACGGGCCAAGGTTCAGCGCGAGCGGATCAAGCTACCGCAATTCCCAGCCACCACCATCGGCTCGTTTCCGCAGACCGCGGAGATTCGTGCCGCGCGCCGCGATCTTAAGGCCGGCAGGCTCGTGCAGGACGACTACATATACAGGATGCAGAGAGAGATCGCGGAAACGGTGCAGCGGCAAGAAGAGTATGGTCTGGATGTGTTAGTGCACGGCGAACCCGAGCGCAACGATATGGTGGAATACTTCGGTGAGCTGATGGAGGGCTTCGCATTCACCCAGAACGGCTGGGTGCAGTCATACGGCTCCCGTTGCGTGAAGCCGCCGATCATCTACGGCGACGTCAGCCGGCCTGCGCCTATGACCGTGGACTGGATACGCTTCGCGCAGACCCTCTCCAAAAAGCCGCTCAAGGGCATGCTCACCGGGCCGGTTACGATCTTACAGTGGTCATTCGTACGCGACGATCAGCCGTGCTCCGAGACCTGTACCCAGATCGCGCTCGCCCTAAGAGATGAAGTCGCCGATCTGGAAAAGGCCGGCATCAGCATTATTCAGATCGACGAGCCGGCCTTCCGTGAGGGTCTGCCGCTGCCTCGGCGGGATTGGGAGGCCTATCTGGAATGGACGGTGAAGTGTTTTAGGCTTGCCTCCAGCGGTGTGGCCGACGAAACGCAGATCCACACCCATATGTGCTACTCGGAGTTCAACGACATCATCGCCGCCATCGCGGACCTGGACGCGGACGTGATCACGATCGAGACCTCGCGCTCCGACATGGAGCTATTGGATGCATTCGTGGATTTCGAATATCCCAACGAGATCGGGCCCGGCGTGTACGACATCCATTCGCCCAACGTGCCCAGCGTCGATGAGATGGTCGATCTGATGGAGAAAGCCGCCGCGCGCGTGCCGCCGGAACGCCTATGGGTCAATCCCGATTGCGGGTTGAAGACGCGCGATTGGGAGGAGGTCGAGGCAGCGCTCAAAAACATGGTGGAGGCCGCCAGGCGGCTGCGGGAGAACGCGCAGTTTGCTCGTTGACACCGTCACCTGCCGTAGCAAAAGGATAAGCGGTTCGGCCCGGGGCGACAGGGTGTCCGGAGGTTGCCAATTCGAGGCGCGGAAAGCGCCGAGCAATCTGATCGCCCTTCTATAATCCAGGCAGTGTCGAAGAGCAGCGACCTAAATCAGGAACTGGACAGGCCTGAACTCCCGCATAAGCGGCATTCCTATTTCGGCGAGAAGTGCGCCTCGATCTCGGTGTAGAACAACCTGGTGATACCTTCGAATCCGGAGTCAGTGCCCACCATCAGCCACACCGCACCATCGCTGTCGGTAGTTACGTCAAAGGGATCGTCTACCGGGGACTCAAGCCGCTTCGCCATGAAGACCGGATCGACGCAATCCACGTCCACGCCGATATCACCAAGCACCTGGGCATCATCGCCGCCCAGAGACTGGTTGCCCTTGTCGATGTTCATCCGCAAGTCGCCGTCGGAGTCTAGCACCGTACTTGGCTCAATCTCTGATGCACCCGCCTTAAGCGTGATCGCGGGGGAACCGCCGATGCCGGCGCAGCCTTCTCCCGCTTCCGATCCGATCTCCACTTCAAAATCGACCTCATAGGTCTCGTCCGGCTCAAGCCCCGTGACCTGGCGTTTGACGAACATGAAGAGATCATCACTATGATTATTGCCGGATATGAATAGCCCGGCGCTGTTGGGATCCAGATCCGGAAGCAGGGCCCGGAAGTCGAACGTCAGCTCGAAGAAGCTTTCCTGACCTTGCGGATAATCCGCGAACCCGCCTTGCCAACCCTGCGTTCCATTCGCGAAATCGAACTCGAAGGTCATCTCCTCGGGCTCATCATCCTTGCAGGCGACCAGACCGTCGTCGGAGACAGATCCGTCCTGAGAGAAGATGTCCGTGCTCGAAACCAACAACCCGATAATGCACCACTGAGCGTAACGTTTTAGGCTTGGCATGTGGATTCTCCAAGGACTACCATGCTGCCATTCTACATCCGCGGGGGATTGCCCAATGTGCTGGATAGCAAGGATCGCGTCAGGTCGGAATTCTTGCCGCGGTTCTGTACCAGTGCACGACGCTTACTCCGGCCGAGCGTGTGGCAGGCGTCTTCAAGGCCCCTTCCATTGCGGTCTGACTGCTTGGGTGATGCTATCATCAAGAG
>JAPSGG010000172.1 GCA_031177845.1 Chromatiales bacterium | reverse complement strand
AAACTGCACCTTGGGTTTACCTTGGATGCCGATCTTCTGCACGGCCGGCATGAGGCGCTGCTCTAGGAAATGCTCGAAGTCCTCACAGGACTCCCACAGGTCCACAACGTGAAAGCCATCCTCGCCAAACCAGGCGACGTGGAACTTGGCGCCCCGCGGGAGGTCGTGCTCCACGTTTATCTCCCTCCATATCTGCGCGTACTGTTCTTTGTTTACCGCTGGCCAGTGCATCAGCATCACAGTCGCCATAAGCTGCCTCCGTCGGAATGATTATGCATGAATGTGCTTAACGAACGCCCAATGACCCGCAGAGCAGCCGCCCGAGTCACGCACGAGTTGATCGAGCTAACCACTTGTCCAATTGATTGGCAAAGGCCTGTCGGTCTCGCGTGCTTAAAGCCGGCGGCCCCCCAGTGACTATTCCGCTAGCGCGAAGCGCATCCACCAAGTCCCGCATGGCCACTCGTTCCCGAATGTTGTCCTCTGTATAGAGTTCACCTCTCGGACTCAGTGCGACAGCGCCCTTTGCCACCACAGCCGCGGCCAACGGGATGTCCGCGGTCACGATGAGGTCTCCCGGCTCCGCCTGCTCGGCAATGTGTCGGTCAGCAACATCGACCCCACCAGGCACCTGTATCGCCCGAATGTATGGAGACGCCGGGACCCTCAGGGGTTGGTTCGCGACCAGGGTGAGGTCCACGCCGACGCGCTCTGCCGCGCGGTACAGCACCTCTTTGATGACCCCGGGACAGGCGTCAGCGTCTATCCACATGCGCATTGTCTCATCCCGACCATCTCGTTCGAGCGCATAAATGCACGGAGTTGAGCCGCACTCCTTGTCGTGGGGGCAAGTATATCCCGCCACGCACATGTGTGTCCGGCATAGTGGCAGTCTGAGTTCAGGCTTACGCTGGTGTAGCCTTCGACCAACCCTTTGAGGCCTAGGGCAGGAGCAGGCGCAAGAACTAACTTTTTGTGCATTCAGGGAACGAATCGAAGGGGCATGGGAGAGTGGGGAGGAATATCGAAGGCGGGGGTTAGGTACCGTCGAGGTACCAGTGCGCGACCGGCATCTGAGAGCTAGTCACAATCTTCTGGTAAGCACGTCTTTCGTTCCAGCCTTAACTGACGCCGATTAAAATCGGGCGCCGCATAGCGCAGTCTGCGAAGGTGTCTCACCTTGTGTCCTGATTGCTTGAGCCTGGACGTGCGCCAACGCGCCAATTAATGCCCTCCACTCACAAAGATCACAATGCTCACAACGCTCACAATGGCCTTGCAACGCTTAGAGTCACTGCATCTTTCTTTTGGTGTGAACACTGTATACGGCTAACCTCACAATGGTCACATTGGGAAGAGCATGCCTCATTGCGAGCATTGTGGGGGATGTTGCCTTAGCGGCAGTCACCCCTTGCTGAAGTCCTCTTCCGTGCGCGATCCGCAACCTTATGCTGCTATTATGACCATCACTGACGGATAGCGTTAGCAAGCGGATGCTTACGGCGTTCGCACCGTCGATATCAGATTAATTACAGGATACAAAAGATTCTGGCAGCGCATTTGGCTACACTTAGTGCATGTCCGAGGCCCAGCTCTACGACCTCAACCGCCTGCGCGAGTTGGCTGGCGAGATCATTACCAATGCCCGCGAACTGTCGGCAGCCGGCTGGACACCGGCGACCAGCAGCAATTTCTCACGTCGGCTCGACGACCGCCACGCTGCGATTACCGTCTCCGGCCGCGATAAGGGTCGCCTGACAGAGGCCGACATCATGGTGGTTGATTTCGACGGCAAGGCTATCAGCAACAATCACCGCCCGTCTGCGGAGACCCTGTTGCACACCCAGTTGTATCGGCGCTTTGCCGAGATCGGCTGCGTGCTGCACACCCATTCTCGAACGCAGACGGTGGCCTCACGCCTGTACGCCGAGGCCGGTCACGTGCGTCTTGAGGGCTACGAACTGTTGAAAGCCTTCGCCGGTATTACGACTCATGAAATGGCGATCGAGCTGCCAGTATTGCCCAACACCCAGGACATGCCGTCGCTAGCCGCACGGGTGGACGCGTTACTCAACGACCGCTGTATGTGGGGCTATCTGATCGATGGCCATGGTCTGTACGCGTGGGGTCGCGACATGGCCGAGGCGCGCCGACACATCGAGGCGTTCGAGTTTTTGCTGGGCTGTGAACTGGAATGGAGGAGACTGAAATGAGCCGCCTGAGAATCTTCAACGAATCTGACCCAAACCAACCCATTTTTATCAGCGAGGATCACGGCGCGATGGCTGAGAAGCTCGGCGAAATCGCCGTGCGCTTCGAGCAGTGGGAAGCCGCTCAGCCGGTGGCGCCCGGCGCTGCGCCCGAAGCGGTAATGGCAGCTTACCGCGAGCACATCGACCGCCTCGTCGCCGAGCACGGCTTCAAGACCATCGACGTAATCAGCATCGCGCCCGACCATCCACAGCGCGAGGACATGCGCAAGAAGTTCCTCAACGAACACTTTCATAAGGAAGGTGAGGTGCGCTTCTTCGTCGCCGGCTCGGGCCTGTTCACACTGCATGTTGAAGATAAAGTCTATGAAGTGAGATGCGAGCAGGGCGATTTGATCGCCGTACCCGACTCCACTCGCCACTGGTTCGACATGGGTCCGGAACCGAGCTTTGTCGCAATCCGCTTCTTCACCGAGCCGGACGGCTGGGTCGGCCATTTCACCGGCACCGATATTGCCGAGCGCTTCCCGCGCTACGAGCCGGGCCAGGCGGGTTAAACCAATGGAGCCCGTGGTGCTGACCGATATCGAAGGCACCACCAGCAGGATCTCCTTCGTTAAGGCCGTGTTATTCCCGTACGCGTGGCGCGAGTTGCCGCGTTTCGTGCGTGAACGTGGCGATGATCCGGAGGTGCGGCGCTGGCTGGACGCAATCGCCGTAGAGAACGGCGGCATGTGCGATGATGCGATGATCGCTGAAATCCTGCAGGGCTGGATCATTGAGGATCGCAAGCACACGGCCCTCAAGGCGCTGCAGGGCATGATATGGGAGGCCGGGTATCGCACCGGTGAACTGATCGCTCCAATCTACCCAGACGCGACCGAAGCGCTTCAGCGCTGGCACGATGCCGGGCACACGCTGGCGGTGTACTCGTCCGGCTCCGTGGCGGCGCAGAAGTTATTCTTCGGCTATTCCGACGCTGGCGACCTCACCCCTTTGTTCAGCGCTTTCTTCGACACCGAGGTCGGTCATAAGCGCAACCCGGATAGCTACCATTTGATCGCCGACATGCTGAATCATAGACCCGAAAACATCCTGTTCTTGTCCGATGCGATTGAGGAACTTGATGCTGCACGCAACGCCCACATGCGGACCGTGCTGGTTGACCGGCGTGAAGATTATCCCGAGCCGCGCAGTGGTGATGCGGCCCACGGTCATTCTCGTGTCGAATCGTTACGCGAGATCGGTCACCATGCTAAGTCATTCTGATCGAGAGTTCCGTGCCACTTTGAACCGTGGCGTCAGTCTACCTGCCATAGTTGATTCCTCCGTCTTTTTTCTGATCCAATCCAGTATCCCCTGTACATCCTAAAGAAGCCTGCCTGACCGAGGATGCGCCGGGTCATCGGATAGTCGTTTCTCTGCCCATTGAGATTCGGTTGTTTTTGGGAAAGTATAGCGTCCAGGCCGCCAGCGAGAAATTCACAGCTTGGGTGATCCGACTCGATTGCGGCCGGGTCGTAACACACTTCATTTAGTCTCTAGTCGAAGCCCGACCATTGCGGGCCATTTGAAAATGCGTTCCGCGAGGAGGCAACCAGGCCAACAGCGCGACACCCGCCACCGCGGAAACGACAGATGCCAATATGATGCCCAGTTTGGCAGGGTTGATTAGATCTTGGCTAAAAGCCAAGTTGGCAATAAACAATGCCATTGTGAAGCCGATGCCGGCGAGCAGGCCACCTGCAGCCAGCAAGCTCCAACTCAGATCCGGGGGACGTATCGCGACGCCCAAGCGGATGGCTAGCCAACTGAAGGTCAGAACACCGATCGGTTTGCCGAGAGCAAATCCCACGAATACAGCCGCTGTGATGGGATTTCCGAGATCGGCGAAAGATATCGGCAGCCCGGCGTTGGCAAGTGCGAAGAGCGGCATTATGGCAAACCCGACCCACGGGTGCAGCGCAGTCTCAAATCGTTCGACCGGAGATAGCGTTTCGCGCACCGCAATCTCGGCGGCCTGTAACGCCTTGCGATCCTCCGTGCCACCATTCCAGTGGTTGCCGGCTGGATGTGCAGGGACCTCGCGCAAGATGGCGTGCAAACGCTCATCGCTGACCCATCTACGGGTCGATGTCAGCAGCCCGAGTGCCACGCCGGTGATGGTTGCGTGGATCCCGGACGCATCCACGGCGAACCAGCTCAAACCGCCCACCAGGAAGTAGATCAGCATGCTTCGGACGCCGAGCAGCGCCAATCCGCGCACGATGGCGACACCCAGCGCGCCCAAGAGTAGCGCAATCCAATCAATGTGACTGCTGTAGCCGATTGCCACGACAAGAATAGCGCCGATGTCGTCGGTAATCGCCAATGAAAGCATAAACACGCGCAGGCTTTGGGGAACGCGCGAACTCACAATCGCCAGGCAGCCGATGACAAACGCCGTATCGGTCGCCATCACCGTGCCCCAACCACTCTCGCCCGGCTGACCTGATTGCAACATCAGATATAGGCTTGCGGGCACGAGCATGCCACCCACAGCAGCAGCGATGGGCAGCGCAGCCATGCGCGGATTGTTCAGTTCCCCTAGGATCAGCTCTCGTTTGAGTTCCAATGCGACGAGAAAGAAAAACAGCGTCATCAGGCCGTCGTTGATCCAATCTTTCAGCGAGCGGGCGAACTCCAGCGAGCCGATCTGAACACCGATCGGCGTCTCCCAAACATTCAAAAAATGATGCGCCCAGGGAGAATTGGAGAGGGCCAAAGCCGCGATCGTAAATAAGAGGAGAACGC
>JAPSGG010000015.1 GCA_031177845.1 Chromatiales bacterium | reverse complement strand
TTTGCGCAATATGCTCAAGACCCAAATCGGCCTTGTCCGTCTAAGGACCCGTAGCGATGCCCGTTTTGCAGCTTGTGGCTACTGCGAGCAGAGAGTGGCCTGCGTGACCTCTACCTCCTCAAAGGGGCGAGGCCGATCCGGGGTAACGAAGACCCGAGTGCTGTAGATCTGGCGCACGGCGCCGGGATAACTCACCTCCACAAAGTACGCTGTCCAACCTGAGCTCGGTGGCGGCACATGCACCTCGTACACGCCATCTGCTGTGCTGCTTAGCAATGAGCTTGTCCAGGCCTCGCCGATCGATTCAAGCCGGAAGTCCCGCGCCATGGCGTTGGTCGCTTGCCAGAGCCTAGCTAAAGAGACAGGAGACGAGGTCCTGACCACCAGAGTCCCGCTCTCGCTTAAGGACCAGGAAATCGGTGGGCGCGGGATGTCAAACAGCACCGTGCGATACCACCCGAGAAGGCCGGCCAAGGTGTTTGCCAGGACCGCCGCTGAATGACTGAGAGAATGGCCGCTGTTGGGGACGTAGCGGATATGTTTCTCACCAGGCAGGCTTCGCCAGTAGAATCGGGCCGCATCCGGGACGAAGAACTGATCGCCTGAGGAGTTGATGAGGTACTTCGGCAGGCTCAGGCGTTCGCGGAAGCGCGGTCGGCGAACGTAGGAATACGGGTCAACCACGAGCCGCAGCGCGGCACCCTCAGGCGCATCGATGCGCTGGAAAATCCGGTAATCGTCATAGTCCTTAAGAACCGGGACAAAGCAGCCGTATACCTTCACGTGATGCTTCGCCTGCGGCGAGAAGTTGAGGACATCGAACACGCCGGGCGCGATCGCCTTCACCCGAGGATCGACTGCGGCCGTCAGCCAAGTCACCGCGCCACGCTTAGAAAAGCCGATCACCACAAACTGACCAATCTGCGGGAGGAGCGCCTGCACTGTGTCCATGGTCCTTACTGCGCTCTTGACCATAGGCAGGTACACCGGCCAGCTATAGTCCGCGGTGTCCATCGCCTTATCCCAGGAGTACGCCACGAGCTTGTCTTCGCTGTGATCGAATGGCTCATCAGCGAACAGGAGCGGCTGGTTGGGCACCTGGAACAACACCGCGACCACCGAGCCGGTGAGCAGCGCCGCGCGTGTGGCGACCTCGACTTCGTCATCGCCAATCAACTGATCGTCGTTCGAGCTCCCGGTGACGAAAAGGAGACCTGTATCGGTGGTCAAGGAGCGCGGCACGAGGAGTGCTATGCCGTGCTCCCATATTGGGTGGTTGAGGACCATACCACCAGGGTTCCACGCTTGCGAGTGCATCCGGATCGTGTACCGCGTGAGCAGGGGCTGACTTTCCACATCAGCGACCTCAAAGCGGTAGTGCTCGTCCGTTGCCCTGACGTATTCCTCTAGCGCAGTCCTCGGATTCGTTAGCGGCCCGAGTGGCTGCCCCAAGGATATCGAGGAGATGCCAAGAAAGAGCGAGAGCGCCACGAGAAAGGGCAATCCCCGGATGAGGAAGAGCGTGGGCGGCCTTTGACTAATCGCAAAGCGGGATGGCACTGGCCTTCTCTTCATAAAATGCCCCTGCTGCTGCACCAGAAGATATTTTGCGGTCTTCCGGAACTTAACTAACTGAACGGACAGACTTGGCCCTTTTTAGAGCCCTTGTTGTCACAAGTATAGTAGGTAGGACCACGAGCTAGGGCCAGGTTTGTGGGCAAGGGCATACCTGGCGGAATTGGTGTTGACCAAGACCTTGCCCACCATTCGCCCGTAGGGGCCCGGCTTGTCGTATTCGACAGTGATGGGATTACCGTACATTCTTTCGAAGACCTGCCGAGACACCGTCCCGTAGGGTTGCGCTCCTTTCGGCGCGTCGATGCCGGAGAGACTGATATTGCGCGGATCATTGCGGCGTCCAGGACGGCGAGCGTGCCGCCATCAGTAACCTTGATGGCGCGGCCCAACACAGCATATCTGCCGAAGCCAGAATCCCAAGCAACAGTCATAAAAAGAGGGCCAGGAAACAGTGTCTGATCATGACTACGGGCTGCTGACAGAAGTCAATTCGTTCCTGCTAGCTCAGGAACGGGAAGGCGCTTACCGCTCATCGCTCATCTTCGTTGTTTCGTCAGTTTTGGCTGGTACCGACCTGAGCTGATCCCTACTGTTGCGCACGGGCACAGGTGAGACAAGGTGTCCAATCCTAAAAAATAAGTACAGTTTGAGTTGCCCCGACTCGCGCGGGGCATTCTTTTGGCGAATCAGACCTGACGCTTAAGGTGCGTGCTCTTGGTGACTGATGGTAATTAGGCGTTACAAGTGGCTCGGTGAGCTATTCGAGGTCGTGACCCACGATTGGATCAACTATCTCGTCCGGCAGATTGGCCCGCGCTATGAGAGCCAGCATGCCGTGGTATTCGAGCGCGGGTTTTCAGATTTCACCGAGGCGCTAGAGCAATACTATAAGCGGATCGTAGAGTTTCAGACTGTCGTACTTACAGGCACTAACGAGGCGTACATGAACTGCTCCCGCAATCACGCGGAGAACTTTTGGTCCTGATCAAGGGATTTCAGGATTGATTGCAGTTGTATAACTGCCCTGTTAGAGGGCTTTGAGTCCGGGCCTGTAGGGATTTCGCGTGGCCCAGCCAGTGCCAATCGCTGCCAACGAGGTTTAGGGCTTCCCGAGTTATCGGCTTTTCTCCGATTTCGGTCCGGCCTCCTGCGCCGCCAGCGAAGCCGGTTTCGTTATGCCGCACGCGCAGTCCCCGTTAAAGTCTCGCGCATACTTCCAGCAGATCTAGGCGATGCGGGCGAGCTTGTTGGCGAGGCCCACAGCCGCTTTTCTGTGTCCGACTCGGAAGCTAGAGATCGAGCACAAAACGCCATAGCCGGGTCAAGCTGTACCGGCTTTGGCGAACCGCGCACACAATCATCCGGCTGGCTTGAGGTTGCGCGCGCAAACCTTGCAGCCAGCCTATCGCACGGATAACGCAATCACATAATCTACCTAGCTGTTGGAGTCGCAGCCGGATCCTCGCTTATGCTTGGGTCCGCTTCGCCTCGCTACAAGTCCGCATGAATAGCGGATGCACCACAGAATGGAGCGCACAACCTATGGCATCAGGGATGATTCATCCGCGAGTGTTGCTTCGGAGTCTGCTGGCTGCTTGCCTATGTGTCATCACTGCAAGCTGCGGCGGAGGCGGCGGGAGCATGACGGTGGCTATGCCTAGCATTACGCCCTCGGGAGGCATATTCGCGGATTCGGTGACCATTCAGCTGGCGACCGCAACACCTGAGGCGGTGATTTATTACACGCTCGATGGCAGCAACCCGACCGAATCGTCTACCCTTTACGCCGGATCTTTCGTGCTCACCCAAAGCGCCACAGTGAAGGCGATCGGCATCCGCAGCGGCTTCAACAACAGCGTAGTTGCCAGCGCGGCCTTCACCATTACCACCGGCAGCAACACACCGCCGACGTTGAACCCCATTGGCAATAAGTCCGCGCGCGAGGGTCGAGTCCTCAACTTTGTTGTCACGGCCAATGATCCCGATGCACCACCTGTGCTAAGTGCCTCCGGACTGCCGTCAGGCGCCCGCTTCGATCCGTCGACCGGCGTATTCAACTGGACGCCGCCCGCTGGCGCTGCCGCAGGCAGTCCCTACTCCCTGACCTTCAAGGCCACCGATGCTGCGGATACAAATCTTAGTATGAGCGAAACGGTGATGATCACCGTGCAAGCAAGCGGCATCACGCTCTTTTCTGATGATTTCAGCGATGGTAATGCGAATGGCTGGGTCGTCGTAAAGGATAGCAGCCGCAATCCCGATTGGAAGGTCACAAATGGCCGCTATCAACAAAACAATGGCGCCAGCGGATTCGTACAGAGCTTCCATGTCGGCACCTACGCTTACTATGCAAACGGCTTCGACTTTACGGATTACGAGCTTAACGCCAAGATCTCGCCGCTTGGGACTGGTAGCGTCGGCGTCATGTTCCGATACAAAGACAAGGGCAACTATTATCGATTCTCGATGAGCGAAACTCATGGCTTCAGCCGCCTTGAAAGGAAGGTCAACGGCGACTTCAAAACGCTTTCCTTCAATGGCATCGGTCCTGACTTCGGCAAGACCCATACTGTTACGATTGAGGTGCAAGGGCCGAGAATCCTAGTGTATCTGGACGGGGAGCCATTGTTCGGCACTGTGGATACTAATCTGAGCACAGGCACGATTGCCCTGTACACGCAGGGCGATGTTGCCTTCGACGATATCATCATCGCGAGCCTGGATTCGATACCGAAGCTGGTCATCTCGCAGCCGTCAGCATACTTCGTGGAGACAACCGGCACTCTGGACATCGCGGCGGTAGCTTCGGGTGTGCCTTCCAAAGGTGGTGTGCAGTTCATCGTGGACAACGGACGGTCCTTCATCGACTCCACGCCGCCCTATTCCGGCAGTTTCTCCAATCTCCTAGTCGGGGACCACACTATCGACGCGGTCATCGTCGACGACTCCGGGCTTCCGCTCGCGAGCCCATTAGCTCAAGATACCAATGCCACCGTGGGATTGAGGGGAAAGTACTTGGTTGCCATGGGCGACAGCATCACCAACGGGGTTGGCGACGATGTGGCCGCAGATGACGCATCCCAAGATCAAAGAAATATAAGCAGGGGCTTCACGCCGATTCTCAATGATCTCCTCACCGCCCACCTGGGCCGGCCCATCACGGTTTTTAATGAGGGCATAGGCGGAACAACCGCAGGCAATGGAATTGTAAGTGGAGCCAGCAGGATCAACTCCACCAAAGAGCAGCATAATCAATCCCAGGTCTGGCTGATCATGTTTGGAACCAACGACTCCGGACGCCCCGTCCCGAGCGGCAAGGGCCTTCTGCCCGGGGATGGCGGCTACAGTGGTAGCTTCAAGGATAGCATGCAGAGGATCATCAGTAGTCTCAAGCAGTCCGATAAGATCCCGGTGCTGGCCAAAGTCCCTTTTATCTTAAATGCCTCTGCAACCCGCGATCGGCTTGTCCGAGACTATAACGCTGTCATCGACGAGCTCGTAGCCGCGAACAACATACCGGTCAACCCGCCTGACTTCTATACCTATTTCAAGCAGCACCCGAACCTGATGGCCGATAATCTCCATCCTAATGGAAGCGGATACCAGGCAATGGCCAATCTGTGGTCCGATGCGTTGATCGGGAGTGGGATTCTCGATGAGTAACCATTGTGTGCGGCCCGATGCTGGCTTGATCTGCTTCAGTGGCGGGGCGTCTTAGACCTGAAGCCGCCGCACAGTTTCACGTGACTGGTGAGGCTTGCTTATCCTGCAGCAGCGGAGCGCTGCTGCGTTTTTATGGCCGAGCATTAGACTCCGCCCCTGGAGGAGCGTCAAAGATGAAGAGGTGCTGCCCGAGAACAACCAATGGGTGAATCAACTGGCTAGGGCTGTGTTGAAGAAACTGAACGAAGCCGTTGGAGTGCTGATTGACTTTAGTTGATTGGGTACGCGACAGGAGATTACCGACGGCTGGCCGCACGTGTCATACCTGATAAATCGATACGAAGATCAGATCACGTGGCATGCTCCTTGAAGGGGATAGGGTGCTCGCGCCTCGCCGGAATTGCAATCTGGGACAGGTTCATGCGAGAGGTCATATCGAAGTACCGCCCGTAAACTCATCCTATGCTGCTTCAAATTTCAGTACGCTCGATTGAAGGAGGCCCTATGTTTACTGTCACAAATATTCTCATTCCCTGGCTAAGGGATGCTCATGCCATCGAGCAAGCGGCCATCAGTATCCTGGAGATGCAAAGCAAGCGCCTTGAACGCTACCCTCGCATGGAGGCGAAGGTGATTGAACATCTCGAGGTGACCCGCCGCCAGGCGGAGCTGGTGAAGTCCTGCCTTCAACGCCATAACGCCGACACGTCGCCTCTGCAGGATTCCATGGGCCGTTTTGTGAGCGCCATGAATGCCCTCACCACCAGCGCTGTTATCGGCGACGAGGCAGTCAAGGCTAACATCGCAGACTACGCTTTCGAAAATATGGAGATCGCTACGTACCGGCTTCTCATTGCAACGGCTAACTTCGTTGGAGACCATGAAACGCAGACGATATGTGAGGAGATCCTGAGCCAGGAGCAAGAAATGGCCAACTGGCTAGGGCAGGAGATGATTGTCATGACGCGAGCCTTCCTGAATTCAAATGCCGTCGGACAGGCGGCCCGCCGCTAGCATCAATGGTCAGTTTAGTGCGGCGATTTTCCCACTGTCACTCCACTCTCCGCCTCACCTTCGGATTCAGCGTCAATTTACGCAGGTGGCGCGTAGTCAGTCGCGCCAAATCATGGGACGGAAGAATTCAAACCCGAGCATCTGGTCTGCCTCCATCATCAGCGGCTGCATTGACGTAGCAAGGATGCCGATGCTTGCACACGCAAACGTCGACGCTAGACTTATTCTAAGTTGGGCACTCCGAGGATGGGCACATGTCAACGGAGAAGAAACAGCGAGATTTCGATAACCAAGATCAGATCGTAGCCGAGGCGCAGCGCAACAGGGCGCAGCGGGAGAAGACCTATCGAGCCCAGGCCTTGAAGATATATCCCTGGATCTGTGCGCGGTGCGGGCGTGAATTTAGCGGCAAAAGGCTGCGTGAGCTCACTGTCCATCACAAGGACCACAACCACAACAACAATCCGCCTGACGGGAGCAATTGGGAATTGCTGTGTCTTTACTGTCACGACAATGAGCACTCACGGCAGCAGGTTGCTGGCGCGCATGGGAAGTTGACCCCGAGTAGCGGGCACGCGCCACCTGCTACGTACAAGCCGTTTGCCGATCTCAAGGACTTGTTGAAGGACAAGACGTAGCAAAGGCCCGCCTTCCAGTGGGATATGAAACTAGGCCACTTCTCTGTTGACCCCCCTTGGGGGCAAGATGTTAGTGGAAAGAAGCATTGACCGAGCGTAGCAATTTACCGATCACGCTCGTATTGAACACAGCCCTTTCCGGAACAATGCACCGAGCGCCCGTCCGTCTGTTGTGCGTTTAACGAAGGGATCCCGCTTTCCGCGTTACTAGATTATCCGCTCCGTGAGCCCTTCGACCGAT
Organism: Chromatiales bacterium; assembly: GCA_031177845.1. Classification (GTDB taxonomy): domain Bacteria; phylum Pseudomonadota; class Gammaproteobacteria; order JACCYU01; family JACCYU01; genus JAPSGG01. The sequence continues at coordinate 4,560 of JAPSGG010000015.1, read as the reverse complement.
TGGAAAGAGCGTCAAGGCATAGCCTGCGCACCCGGCCAGCCGCGTGCAGGATTGATGTCATGCGCCATATCCTCGAGCTTGCCTTGCGCCGCCGCCAGCCTGGTCTCATAGATCGCTCGCTTGTCCGGCGGCATGTGGGCGCGGAAATGCTCGCTGGTCATCACCGCGCCTTCCTGCCCTTTCTCTACCGAGACGACATCTCCTAAAAACAGGGTGGAGGCGCCGGTATCCATGGCGTTCACGACGCGGCACTCCAACGCCGCGAGAACGTCCACCAGGAGCGGACAGCCGGTGATTCCCATACGCACCTGGAGCCCCTCGAACTTGTCTGGCACCTCCCGCGCGCTCTGTAGCCCGAGTTGCCAGATGAGATCCCACTGGTCAGAACGCAGGAGATGCATGCCGAAGAGGCCGCTGCGGTAGATCAGGTCATGAGAAAAGTTGATTTTAGAGATGTAGACCGAGACACGTGGCACTGAAGGTACCAGCGATGCCCGCTGGGCGCTGTTGGCGATCATGCCGTTTCTGCGCCCTTCTGCCGCGGTGGTGATAGCCACCACGGGCGAGGTGAGATGGCGCAGCACGAGGTAGAGCGGGTCCATACTTGCGACAACGCTTTATACAGACACCGTGCAGCGATGCAAGCGTCAAAGGGAATCATGCAGCGTCATGAAGGCACCGCGCGGGCGGAGTGTGAGATCCGCCTCCGGCTCAACCGCCGCCCCCGGTATTAGGCGGAAGCAGTGATCCCTCATGATCTTCGCCATCACCAGCTGCATTTCCATCATGGCGAAGCCCTGGCCAATGCACGTGCGCGCACCTCCGCCAAAGGGCAAGTAGGTATAGGGCTCATGGTTCGCTGGTATTTCGGAAAAACGTTCCGGCATGAAGCGTTCTGCCTCATCCCAGAACGTTGGGCTGCGATGCATTGTATAAGGGCTGATCAGGAGCACCGCATGCGGCGGGATCCGCCATCCCCTGAACTTGTCTGCTCTTAACGGCGTACGGGCCGTGATCCACGTCGGAGGGAATAGGCGAAGCGCCTCCTGGATCACTCTCTTCAAGTGCACCAAGCTGGAGAGATCACCTGCTGTGACAACACGCCGCCCGAGCACGGCCCGGAGCTCGTGCCGAAGTAGGCCTTCTACTTCGGGATTTTGAGCGAGCAAAACGCAGACCCAAGCCAGCCCAGCCGCGGCCGTCGTGTGGCCGGCAACCAACATCGTCATGGCTTCATCTCGCAGCTGCTGATCATCCATGGGTTCACCGCCTTGCGGATCCCGCAGACCCGCTAACGAGCGCAGCAAGCTACTTGAGCCATCGGGGTTGCGGCGATTTTCATCAATCATCCTCTGCATGAAGGTATCAAGGATGTGCATGGCCTCCCTACCGAGGCGGTTTCTGCGAGTGGGCATGACCGGCGGAAGATCGGCAACTGCCCAGACTTTATGATTGATGTATTCGACCGCGATCTTCAGGGCGTCTGTCAACTCGGCTAGATCATCTCTCGCCGAGCTACCGAATAGCACGCGCACCATAATGTCGCAGGTCAAGTCCGTCATCTCCTCCGTAACATCTATGGGCGGACCGTGCTTGGCTCGGGTATGCCACTGCAATAGCCTCTTTGACGTGATGTCCGTGATCAAGGGCGCAAGCCTGGTCAGTTGCCTGTGCTGAAAGAGTGGCAGGATGAGACGGCGCTGACACTGCCACACCGTGCCTTCACTCGTCGTCAGCCCCTCACCGAACAGCGGTTTAATCCGTTTGATCTGGGGGCTTTTTCGATAGTTTTCGTGATTGTCGCGAAGCACATACCTGACAAGTGCGGGATGATTGGCTAGATAAATGGGCCGAGGTCCAGTGCCTAGGCATGCAACCTCTCCTTGCTGCCGTGCTGCCGCCGAAAGAAAGCCGAGCGGATCCTCACGTAGTCTCAGAGGACCGAGTATCGCGCGCCTCATGCTGAGCATCGATGCGTATCATTCACTATCGCCTCCACTGATTGGATCGTCAGATGAAGGATGCCACTATCTGGCCCTGAATGGGTGGATATCCGGCCCCGGTCTCAGGCCAGCTTTTAGACAAGAGGGCTACCCAGCGTGGGTGCGGCTTGGTTAATCCCTCCCGCACCACCGGATGTCCTAAGCGGTTTATGCATATACCTTCAAATGGCTCAGTTGTACACTCTCTCCGACCCGTCAGCGGGCCCTGGCACGCTGCATGCACTGTTAGCAGGCATGATCGGCTAAGCAGACGGCGCCTAGTCTATGACGAAGTCCTATCGCGCTTTCAGCATCCTGCTGCTCGGAGCGGCTGCGCTTGCTCTAAGTGCGTGCGTGTACATGTTGAGCAGCTCGGATGGCGGTGGCCAGACCGTCTTCGATCCTCCGCGCGAGATAGATCCTGCAGACATCGTTGTGCCGGAAGGCTATCGTATCGAGCCGGTCGCGACCGGTCTCACGTTCCCGACTGATGTCGCTGTCGATGGGGCCGGGCGTGTTTACGTCATTGAGGCGGGCTATTCCTACGGCGAGGTCTGGACCGAGCCGCGGCTGCTGCGCATCGAGCCCGGCGGGCGGACGAGCGCGATTGCAACAGGTGCTCGCAATGGGCCGTGGACCGGCGTGGTCATCCACGATGGCACTTTTTACATCGCCGAAGGTGGCGCACTCCAAGGCGGTCGGATATTGCGTGTCGAAGGAGGTGAGGTCACGTCGCTGATCGAGAACCTGCCGACCATGGGCGACCACCATACCAACGGACCCGCGATAGGTCCGGATGGCTGGATCTACTTGGGCTTGGGCACGGCCACCAACTCAGGCGTCGTGGGCGTGGATAACGCGCAATTCGGTTGGCTTTCACGCAAGCCTCAATTCCACGACATCCCCTGTCGCGACATCACCCTGAACAGGCGGAACTTCGAGAGTGATAATCCGCTCACCCCAGACTCGGGGGATCGCGCCATCACTGGTGCCTACTCGCCCTTTGGCACTCCCGCCACCGCCGGCCAGATCGTAACGGGTGATCTGCCCTGCAGCGGCGCAATCATGCGAATCCGGCCGCAGGGCGGTGAAATGGAGTTGGTCGCCTGGGGCCTACGTAATCCCTACGGCCTTGCCTTCTCGCCGAGCGGCGAGCTCTACGTCACCGAAAACGCATTTGATGTGCGCGGCAGCCGCCCTGTGTGGGGCACTGCGGACGTGCTCTGGAAAATCACGCCGGGCGCGTGGTATGGCTGGCCCGACTTTTCCGGCGGCCATCCGCTGAACGAAGAGCGCTTCGCTCCACCGGGTGGCCCGATGCCTGACTTCCTGCTTGCCAAGCATCCCGGTCAGCCACCCGAACCGGCGGCATTGCTCGGCGTGCATGCGTCTGCAAACGGCTTCGATTTCTCCCACGGCATGGGCTTCGGCCATCGAGGCCAAGCCTTCATCGCCTTGTTTGGCGACATGGCGCCGACCGTTGGCAAGGTTCTGGCCCCGGTGGGTTTTAAGGTGGTGCGGGTCGATGTAAATAACGGCGTGATCCACGACTTCGCCGTCAATAAGGGCAAGGTCAACGGCCCAGCTTCGTGGCTCGGCAGCGGCGGTCTAGAGCGCCCCGTCGCCGCGCAGTTCGATCCTCGCGGAGATGCCCTGTACGTGGTCGACTTCGGAGTTGTGACGATGACCGAGGAAGGCCCGATCCCGCAGCAGAACACGGGCGTGCTCTGGCGCATTTCGCGAGAGGGCATCTGGTGAATCTGCACAAGAGCAGTCGGCACACAACGGCACTCGTCCTAATCATGGGCGCGGCGTTGTTGCTCGAGGGCGGCTGTGGTTCGGCTCGTCGGGGTACGCCCGTTATAAAACCCATCGAGACCGCTGATGCGCGGGTCAAACGAGGGGAGATTGCGTTTTATAGAGCCTGCAACAGCTGTCACATCGGCGGCGCAACTGGCCTGGGCCCGGCGCTCAATGACAAGCCGCTGCCAGGTTTTTTGATTCGCTTCCAGGTGCGAAACGGTTTGGGTGCGATGCCGGCCTTCTCAAAGGCGCAACTCAGCGATGCTGAACTCGACGCGATTGTGGCCTACCTTCAGGTACTGCGAGAAAAGGAGTGGCCGGAAGAATACCTGTCGGTACAGACCGACTGAATACGCGAGCCGCCGCACTCGTCAAGTTGATCCGTTTTCTTAGAACCGATTTTGGGATTCTCCAATCGCGAGGGAGCGCTATCAAATGACTTCTTATGTCTGACCGCCCCGGCAAAGTGGATTGCATCATCATCGGTGGCGGCCTGATCGGCATGCTAACCGCACGCTGCCTGCATGAGGCCGGCGCACGCGTGCTGGTGCTCGAGCGCGGAGTCGCGGGCCGCGAAGCATCATGGGCGGGCGGCGGCATCCTGTCGCCGCTCTATCCGTGGCGCTATCCGGCGGCGGTGAATCGCATGGCGGTAGTCAGCCAGGGCGCTTATCCGCAGCTTGCGACTACGCTGAAGGAGGAAACCAAGATCGATCCAGAATGGATTCCAAGCGGCATGTTGGTGCTGGATACCGGGGAACGAGACGCCGCGCTG
>JAPSGG010000171.1 GCA_031177845.1 Chromatiales bacterium | reverse complement strand
GAAGTTCCTCTGGCGGCTCGACGACGGTGAAGCGATCGAGTCGGTTCTGATCCCGACCGGGTCTCGCCGGACCCTCTGCATCTCGTCGCAGGCCGGCTGCGCGCTTCGATGCGGGTTCTGCGCCACGGGGCTGATGGGGTTCCGGCGGAACCTGACGCCGTTCGAGATCGCGGGGCAGGTGCGAGAGGTCGTGCTGCGCAATCCGGACGACAAGCCGACCAACGTCGTGTTCATGGGAATGGGCGAGCCGCTGCTCAATTGGCCCGCGGTCGACACGGCGCTCACGATCCTCAACAGCCCGGACGGGTGCGGGATCGGCTCTCCTATTTCAGCGAGTCACGCGGCGGGGCGCGGGATATCGCTTGTGTTAAATAGCCTGCAGCAATTTCAAGATACCATATCAGGATGTCTATCGCGGCCATTGGGAGTACTCGGCCGGCTTATGTTGATCTTTTGATCAGCACTAGACACGCGGGGAAGTATGGAAGCTATGGTGAGGTACGCAGATCAGCTTCACGGTTGGGCCAAGTTTATCGTCTGGGCCGCGGACCAGGACCACGGCAATGCTACAAGAAATTAGAGTCTCGTTTATGTTTCACGGCAAGGATTCAAAGCCTGAGAAGATCAGGGGGATACTCTGAAGGGAGGTCGCTTGTTTATAGACGGACAGAGATATGGTCTGGCCAAGATAACGCACCTGCAAATCCTGGATAGTCCGGCTCCTAAACCGGCCCTGAGCAAGAAGGCGACGGTGAAAGCCAAGACGAAAAGAGATTCGTGTTTTAGTGGCTAGCCTCGGCCTCGTGCCAGGGTTCTTTTTTGGCGCCGGGGCGGCCTTAAACGCTCAATTTGCCCCGCGAATCCGGGCGCGCAGCTTGGCCGGGTCGATGTGATGGCGCCTCATGTATCGCCTTTCCTCCGCCCGCCATTCCTGCCAGGCCGCGAATAGTGAGGGGTGTTCCGCCATACGTGCCCGTGCCAGCTGGGATTCCGCCCTAAGTGATCTGTCTTGTCATTGCACCGCTAACCCTGCAGAGCAGCGGTTGTGCTACATAGATGCCTAGTCAAAAGACCCTCCAGTTCACAGAATGGCACCAAGTGGCTGTGTAAGCTCACGGCTCGCATCCAACCAAGGGAGTCATAAGGATGTGCGCCGCAGCTATAAATCCAAGGGCCATAATCTATCTATCAATCCTTGCTAGCGTCGTGCTGAATACAGGGTACGCAGCCAGTTTTGTTCCCAACGCCACGGGCTTGGTCTCAATGGAGGCTGAGCACTTCACCGGCAAGCTTGCGAAGGGCGGCCATGATTGGCAGCGGCAGGTCAAGCGAAGCCACTAAGCCGTTTTTCAGGTGAGGGTACGCTGCGGGCGCTGGCGCTTGGCGAAGGCGTGGGCTGTAGCACGACTAATACCGCTTGATGCGCCGGTAATGACGATAACGCGGCCGTTGTTAGCCGAAGTCACCTTCCTTTCAGCTCCATAGTTGTACTCTTCTGTAGTCCGATGTGCACCTTGGCTTTTGCTTACAATCTGTGCAGTAGTATTTGCCACCATCAATATCTCCTACCGTTCCGCTCGAAAGCGTCGTATGCGTGTGCGAACTGCCGCAGTGCACATATGGCGCTGGAGTGCCATGGGGTGGTCCAAGGCAAAGTTGGGTTCAGGTTGGCTAGCAAGGACGGCATTCGCGCTGTAAGAATTTCATCCTTACGATAAAAATTCTGTACGGGTTTCAAACGCTGCAATGTATGTTCGCCACAGACCATCGCGATAATTTCCTTGTGTCGCAGGCACTAGACCCCGCGCAGAGTTCATTGAGATTGGATGCTGCTGCTCTTGATGTACCGGCACGGACTGCGGGTGTCAGCGGCCGCCATAACCGTGCATCAATAGGAGCAAGTAACCGGCTTTGCGGCCCGCCAGCGCAAGTAGTCTCCTGCTATCAGTTGGCCGGTAAGGCGGATCAGCCTCATACTAGACTGGCATCTCGATCTACATTCTCGGAGTCAAGAAGCACTGGCTATCTCCTGTTGCCCTGCGCGCAACAGCAGCCAGCCACCCACCAGCATAGCTGCGCCCCAGATAAGGAAGCCTAAATCCCAAAAGATCCATTGCTGCTGTCGCACGGTCTCATTGACGTGGTGGATACCAAGCAGATGGTGATCGATGATACCTTCTACCAAGTTGAATAGACCAAAGCCCATCAGCAACGTACCCATCAGCATCTTGCCCGACCAACAAATATGGGGGTGGCGGGCAGCACGCCACAGCAGTGCGAGGCCGATTGCTACAAACACGTACGTCGTCGCATGAAAGAGGCCATCCAAGAGGGTGTTGAACTTCAGATTGGCCACGCTATTGGCGGGGTAGCCGGCGCTTGTGACCATATGGTGCCATTGGAGCACCTGATGCAATATGATCCCGTCAAAGAAGCCGCCAAGGCCTAGCCCGAGAAAGATTCCTGCGGCCGTCGGGAAACCGCGGCGGTTGTTGTCACGAGTCTCCTCGGTGGCATTGTTCATGCGTTCCGACCCGACGAGCATATCCCACCGCAGGTGCTGAGCATCGTATATATTCTCGCTTTATTGGCGCTCGCGGGCTGCGACTGACGCTTCCACCGCGGGGACTAGCAGCGAAATCGGCAAGTTCTCGAACATACGATCGGCGGGGATTACCAATGAGTCTTTCCATTCTTCCGCTTCTACTCGGGCGCTGGTGAAAAGGTTCCTCCAGCGTCGGCCGATATGGCCGGCGGGCAGCACAATCATCGTATCGGCCCAATCCGGTTGAGCATCGAGTGCCGCGACGAGGCGCGGTACGGCCGCGATGATCTGATTATCAGCGTGGTTGCGGGCGAAGGCGCAGACGCAATCCGCCCGTTCGCCCGAAATCTCCAAGGGTTCATAGCTGCCCCTGGCGAACAGCTCCGGCTGCGCCTCACGCAGCCTCAGCACCTGCCACATCAGCGCGAGCTTGACGGTGCCGTCCTGCCAATGGTCAAGCAAGTCGACGATCATCTCGGGCCTGCGCTCGAGTTCGGGGCACAGCTCTTCCAGCAGGTTCTGACGCCGCTCGTAGCCGACCGGCCGGCGATTGTCAGGATCGACCAGGCTGAGGTCCCAAAGCTCCGTGCCTTGATAGATGTCTGGTACGCCAGGTGCGGTCAGCTTGAGTAGGAGCTGCGCCAGGCTATTGAGAACCCCGAGCTTGGCGATCCGGGTCTGAAATGGCAGGAAGATTTCCAGGAACGGGTTGTGCCGTGATACATCGAGACAATCCCGTACGAAGGCCTTGAGCGCCTCTTCGTAGGACTCGTCGGGGGCGGCCCAAGTGGAGTGCACTTTGGCCTCTCGCACGGATTTGATCATCGCGCCTTCGATGCGGTCAGCGAATGTGGCCACTGCATCGGCGTCCAATTGATCGACGTCCGTAAGCTCTGCCGGCCAGGCGCCCAGCAGGAGCTGGTAGAACAGGTACTCATCATTGCGATCGGGCGGTGCGTCGCCCTCGATACCACCGCGCCGCGCCCGGGCAATCCGGCTCCAGGCTTGTACATGACGTTCCCACTCTTCCGCCAGCTCGGACAATGCATGGAGCCGGGCACGCGTATCTTCGCCGCGCTTGGTGTCGTGGGTCGAGGTGCCGAGCATTGCATCCGGCCAGCGGCGTGCCCGCTGACTGTTGATTTGGTGAAACGCGGCGACGCTGACGCCGAAGTGGTCCGGATGGCCACCAACCTCGTTTAGGGCGACGAAGCGGTTATAGCGATAGAAGGCGGTATCTTCTAGGCCCTTGGCCATAACGGGTCCGCTATACTGCTGCACTTTCATCGCGAGGCGCACCACGGCATGCCGGCTGAAACCGCTCTGGGGTTTCGCCACCAAGTCAGTCGTGAGCAGGGCATGCAGGAAATCGAAGACGCTGGGGTCCAACGCACTTGCGGTCCGCCGTGCCTGCGCGATCGCCCAATCAATATCGCGCCGGTCATCCTCGGTCGGTGCGGATCCATCGTACGGCTGAGTAGCTGTCGCGTAACGCGCCTGATCTTCCACGGCGGTCCGACTTGTGCGACGACCAGTTCGCGGTCATTCGACGTCGCCGACCCCGCATCAATTTTAGCGCCAGTGCGAGGCGGGTCGTGGGAAGCGCATGGTCACTGCTGTCGAGGTTTACGCCCATGTAGAGATAGCGTGCGGGTACCGATAGTGCGCTGACGACCTCGCGGGCGATCGTCGACTTTCCCGCCCCGTCAGGTCCGATCAGTGCCACGCTCCTCATGTCCGCTTGTGCCCGATGTGGTCTAAGCACAACCTGTCCGTCGCATGGTCTCCGGCGCAAACGCGGTGCGCACATCGACCAGGACACGCTCGTCGGCGGTTGGTCGGGCAAGGAACAGTGTCCAAGGTTCGCGGCCACGAGGGGCGACGAAGCGCGCCCGTGCGGCACCGATCACGCGGACTGGCTCGAGTCTGTCTGGTTGCGGCAGGAATGACACTCGTTCGTGGGGCTCCACTGGTGACGAGCGGTGCTGGACGTGGGCCGTCATCATACGCAGGATGGCTTCGACGGCAACAGTACTGAAGGTGCTTGTTACCGGCGGGACCGGCTACATCGGCCGTTTCTGTGTAAGGGAGTTGGTCGCCGCTGGCCACCGCGTCGTGGTGCTTGATCGCCGGGCGATGCCGCCTAGCCTAGGCCTGCCTGCGGTAGCCTGCGTGCTCGGCGACATTGCCGATACGGTGCTCGTTCAGCGCGTACTCGACGAGCATGGCGTGGACGTCGTGCTTCATCTGGCAGCCGACAAGTCGGTTGCGGAATCGATGGCCGAGCCGGGACCGCACCTACTCAACAACGTTTGCGGCAGCTTGGCGCTGTTCGAGGCGATGGTCGCGACTGGGGTGCACCGGATCGTCTTTTCGTCGACGTCCCGGAAGCTGGCGGGACCAAGGACGTCGTGCCGGCGCACTTCGGACGTTCGTTCTGGCCGAGTGGGACCTATCACGCTCGTGTAA
>JAPSGG010000396.1 GCA_031177845.1 Chromatiales bacterium | reverse complement strand
GGCCAGGTCGATGCGGCAGTCACCTGTGAGGACCGCTGCGCGCGCCGCCGTTCCCGAGCTTTCTACATGGTTTGGCATGCAGCCGTGGGTCTGGTCGACGGTGGCTCCACGGCACTGCGCGTCTCGCGCAGCCACACCGCCAGTGCCGCTACGCCATCGCGCACGCCCACGCGCGGGGCCCAGCCCGTGGCGGCACGGAAGCGGGTGATATCGGAGACGAAATGTTTCTGATCGCCGTTACGCCAGCCGCCGAATTTGAGCTGGGGCTGCAGGCCCTCCAGGTCGCCGATGAGCTCGATCAGCTCCAGTAGGCTCAAGGTATTGGCAGGACCGCCGCCGATGTTGAAGGCCCGGCCGGAGATCTTCGCCATATTCCGCTGTGCCGCGAGCAGGGCGTCGACCAGATCATCGACGTAAAGCACATCGCGCACCTGCCGACCGTCCCCATAGATGGTGATGGAAAGCCCCTCCAGCGCACGGATAAGGAAATGCGCCACCCAGCCCTGGTCCTCGTTGCCGCACTGGTGCGGGCCATAGATGCAGCTCATTCGGAATACCACCGCCGGGACCCCATAACAGCGCGCGTAGTCGAGCACGTACTGATCGGCCGCACCTTTCGAACAACCGTAGGGGCTGTGAAAATCCAGCGCTCGCGTTTCGTGGATGCCGGTGCGCCTGGCCTGCGGATCCCGCGGCTCGTAGCGCAGCCCAGTTTGCTGCAGCGGCAGATCGTCCAGCATGCCGTACACCTTGTTGGACGAGGTGAAGACCAGCGGCGGCGGATCATCCATCGCGCGCAGCGCCTCGAGCACGTTGAGCGTGCCGCGCGCGTTGATCTCGAAGTCCTCGATCGGCGCCGTCAGGCTGGTAGTCACGGCCACCTGCGCGGCCAGATGGAAAACTTGTCCCGCGCGCCGCACGGCCTCATCCACGGCTTTCGGATCCCGGATGTCGGCGATCTCCGCCTGCAATCGATCGCCATAGTGCTCCCGAAGCCAGCGCAGGTTGTGCTCCACGCCCGCACGGGCCAGATTGTCGAGGATCAGCACGGTTCGATCCTTGGCGAGCAGGCGCGCGGCCAAGTTGGTGCCGATGAATCCCGCACCGCCGGTGATCAGTACCGGCGCCGCACCATCGCCGTGTAACCGAGCAGATGCGCGATTCATACCGTCAATCCGCGCGCAGCCAACTCGGTGTGCGCGGCCTCCAGCCCGCCAGAAACGCGCTGCGTTTGCAGCCACTCGACCAGTTCGGCGAGACCATCGTCAAGGTTCACTCTGGGTGCATAGCCCAGCACGTCGCGAGCGCGTGAGATGTCCGCGAAACAGTGCCGGATGTCGCCGCTGCGGTAGCGGCCCGTGATCTGCGGCTCCAGATCGTGCTTGTCCAACTGGGCGGCCAGACGCCGGGCTATCCCATTGATGGTGTAGGCGTTGCCGCTACCGATATTGAACACCTGGCCGGCGGCTTCCGGTACCTCGAGGGCTAAGCGACAGGCCCGTGCGACATCGTAGACGCTGACGAAATCGCGTTGTTGATTGCCGTCTTCGAAGATCAGTGGTGGCTCATTATTCAAGTATCGCGCTGAGAAGATCGCCAGCACGCCGGTGTAGGGGTTCGATAGCGCCTGGCGCGGGCCGTAGATGTTGAAAAAGCGCAGCGCCACTACGGGCAGGTCATAGGCGCGCCCGAACACCAGGGCCATGCGCTCCTGGTCGTATTTGGACAAGGCATAGATCGAGGCGGGCGAGGCGGTCTTGGTTTCGGGCGTGGCCACCGGCTCGAGGGTACCGCCGTCACCATCGCCAAGCTCCCATTGCCCAGCCTTCAACTGCTTAACCGTGCGCTCCGGCGGCGCGCGAAGATCGCCCTCTGCGGTGCGATAGAGACCTTCGCCATATAGACTCATACTGGAGGCGACGATCAGGCGCGCGACCTTCTGTTCGAGCAGTGCCTCCAGCAATACCGCGGTGCCACGGTTGTTGATGTCGGTATACCGCTCGAT
>JAPSGG010000170.1 GCA_031177845.1 Chromatiales bacterium | reverse complement strand
GTTCGACCGTGGACGCCAGGGATGCGCTCGCCCTACTGAGACGTGAAGGCGCCGCCCGAGCCGCCTGAGGCCTCTCCCGGCCGCCGCGGGCGCGCCGGTGGGAAACCCGCGTCGACGGCCGAAGGGGCAAACGCAGCGGTACAGGCGAGTCGAACGATGAGCGAGTCGCTAACGGTCCAGACTCTGTTTGAGGATCTCGCCCCTCGCCTGCACCTGGAATGGCTGGCAGGAAGGAACGGCGCCAGGCGTATTTTTACGCAAGGCAATGCCGCGCGCGGCAATCCGGGACTGATCGGACACTTCAACCTAATCCACGCCAATCAGGCGCAGGTGCTCGGCAAGACCGAACTGGCGTATCTGGCCAATCTTCGAAAGAACTGGCGCCAGGATGCCTGCGAGCAGCTGTTCGAGAGCGATCCCGTCGTAGTCCTGCTCGCCGACGAATGCAGCCCGCCGGAGGACTTTGTGCGCCTGGCCGACCACTATCAGGTGCCGCTGCTGAAGTCGGCGATTTCCAGCAACGATTTGATTAACGATCTGCGTTATTACTTTACGCATAAGCTGGCGGACAGGATCACCCTGCATGGAGTCTTCATGGAGGTATTGAGCATCGGCGTGCTGCTGACCGGCGATAGCGGCGTCGGGAAGAGCGAATTGGCCCTCGAATTGATCACGCGCGGCCACCGCCTGGTCGCGGATGACGCCCCTGAGTTCGCGCGCATCGCTCCCGATATCATCAACGGCACGTGCCCGCCGCTCATCCAGGACTTCCTCGAGGTGCGAGGCCTGGGCGTGCTAAACATACGCGCCATGTACGGCGACAGCGTCATCAAAAAAGGCAAGTATCTGCGCTTGGTGATACAGCTGAAACAGGCGCATCAAGGCGATGGGGCGGCATTTGAGGATCGCCTGCAGGATCAGCAGCGCTCGCGTAACATCCTGGGGCTCGATATCCCGGTGATTTCGCTGCCGGTGGCGCCCGGCCGCAACCTGGCCGTGCTGGTCGAGGCCGCCGTGCGCAACCACCTGCTGCGGTTGAACGGGTACAATGCCGGAGAGGATCTTGCCGCCCGCCAGCGGCATTTAATGAGCTAAGCGGTAGGGCAATATGCAGGCCGCCGCGTTCAACCCTCCCAATCCCTCCGTCTCAGCATGAAGCTCTTCATCGTCAGCGGGCTGTCCGGATCAGGCAAGTCGGTCGCCTTGCACACGTTGGAAGACGAGGATTTCTACTGCATCGATAATCTCCACATGGGATTGCTGCCGGCGTTCGTGGAGCAACTCTTGAGTCCGGGGCTCAAACTTTATGACAAGGCCGCGGTGGGCATCGATGCGCGCAGCGGCGTCGACGATCTCGCCCGCTTCCCCGAGATGGTGGACGGGATCAAGTCCAGCGGTCTGGACGTGGAAATCATCTTCTTGCAGGCGGACATCGAGATCCTGATCACGCGCTTCAGCGAAACGCGCCGCAAACACCCGCTGACGCGCAAGGGCCTGCCGCTGGTTGAGGCGATCCATCTGGAGCGTTCATTACTGGAGCCGGTAGCCGCTCGCGCCGATCTCAAGATCGATACGACCCGCACCAACGTCCATCAGTTGCGCGCTTTAATCAGCGAGCGCATTCGCACCAGCGCGAACTCGTCGTTGTCTTTGCTGTTCCAATCGTTCGGATATAAACATGGCGTGCCGCCGGACTCTGATTACGTCTTTGACGCGCGCTGCCTGCCCAATCCGCACTGGGAAGCAGAGTTGCGCGATCTTTCCGGTCAGGATGCAAGAGTCATCGAATACCTCCATCGACACGGCGAAGTGGAAGAATTGTACCTCTCAATACGAGATTTTCTGGCGCGCTGGATCCCGCGCTTTGAGGCGGAAGATCGCAGTTATCTGAGCGTATCACTGGGCTGCACCGGCGGCCGTCACCGTTCCGTCTATCTAGCGGAACGGCTGGCCAACTATTTTAGGGAGTCGCGTTATGAGAACGTCTCGGTGCGGCACCGGGAGCTTGAGTGATGACCGCCAATCCGCGATACGCAGCTTCTAGACAGGCGCGAGCCGAACGCGTGGCGACACGCATCGATGGTATACGTGCTGTCGATCACGGCCGCTGGCTGCATCAGTTCATAGACTTCAGGAATGACTATGTCCGTTGGATTACTCATCGTTACGCATGGGCGCATCGGCGAACAGCTGCTAAGCACCGCCACCTCCGTGCTGGGTTTTTGTCCGTTGCAGACCGCGTATCTGGCGGTTTCGCAGAAAAGTGATCCTGAGAGCTTGTTAGAGCAGGCGAGCCGGCTCTGCGATGAACTGGATCGCGGCGACGGGGTGCTGGTGCTGACCGACATGTACGGTTCGACCCCCAGCAATATCGCCAATCGTTTACTTGGGCATCCCCAGGTTCAGGTTGTTGCTGGTATCAACCTGCCGATGCTGGTACGAGTGTTGAACTATCCTAGCCTTAATCTGTACGAGATGGCCAATAAAGCCTTAAGCGGCGGGCACGACGGAATCGTCTTCTGCGAGTCGGAGGACGAGCGGCATGATCAGTAAGGAGCTGACCATTATCAACAAGCTGGGGATGCATGCGCGAGCCGCCGCCAAGTTCGTCAACCTAGCGTCCCATTTCGAAAGCGAGGTTGAGCTCGAGAAGGGCGCGCGCCGTGTCAACGGCAAGAGCATCATGGGCGTCATGATGCTGGCCGCGGCCAAAGGCAGCACCGTTACGGTATACGCCCACGGCGGCGACGAGCGCGAGGCGATACGGGAGCTGGAAGATCTGATTAACCGCCGTTTTGGCGAGGAAGAATAAAGAAGAACCCGGAATCCTGGGGCTCGCGATCACCCTCTAGTTCCCCGTCCGTAATCCCTGGTTCCTAATCGGACTCGACTTCCCGGTCGCGCCTGCTACACTTCACGCCGCCCGAATTCTTCTCCTCATAAGGAAACGTCCATGGCGGAACCGGCGCCAGAGAGCCAAGCGGACAGTCATTTGGAGGCCTTGGCCGCGGCCCTGGAGTCCGGCACGCTGAAGCAGGCTCGCGGCATCATCTCCGCCCTGCACCCGGCCGAGATCGCTCACCTGCTGGAGTCGTTGCCTCCTTCCCAGCGCCGCATTGTCTGGGAGATGGTCGACCACGACGATCACGGGGAGGTGTTGCTGCACGTCGGTGACGAGGTGCGGGCCGGTCTGATCGAGGCGATGGATCACGAGGCGCTGCTCTCGGCCACCGAGGGGCTGGACGTCGACGACCTCGCGGATCTGCTGCAGGACCTGCCGGACGCGGTGACTCGGCAGGCGCTGGCGGGTATGGATCAGCAGTACCGTCAGCGCCTGGAGGCGGTATTGTCCTACGGAGAGGATACCGCCGGCGGCCTCATGAACACCGATACCGTGACGGTGCGCGCCAATGTGACGCTCGATGTGGTGCTGCGTTACCTGCGCATGAAAGGCAATATCCCAGTGCTGATCGACAGTCTGATCGTGGTCAATCGTTACGACCGCTATTTGGGCATCTTGCCGCTTTCGGCGGTCGTGACGCGCGATCCGAACCTCACCGTGGCCGAGGTCATGGAATACGGCGTGGAAGGCATCCCGGCGCACACCCCGGCCTCGCAGGTCGCCAAGTTGTTCGAGGATCGCGATCTGGTATCGGCGCCGGTGGTGGATGAGCACGGCAGGCTCCTGGGACGTATCACCATCGACGATGTGGTGGACGTGATCCGCGAGCAGGCTGAACACTCCGTAATGAGCATGGCTGGTCTACCCGAGGAAGAAGATATCTTCGCGCCCGTTATACCGTCCGTACGCCGGCGCGCCGTATGGCTTGGGGTCAATCTGGTGGCGGCCTTTCTTGCTGCCTCGGTGGTCGGGCAGTTCCAGGCCACGATAGAGAAGGTCGTGGCGTTGGCGGTACTGATGCCTATTGTGGCCAGCATGGGGGGCATCGCCGGTAACCAGATATTGGCACTGGTCGTCCGCGGGTTGGCCCTCGGCCAGTTGAGCCGGCGCAATGCGCGCTTTCTTATGAGCAAGGAGCTGGCCGTCGGCGCGCTAAACGGCATGATCTTCGCGGTGCTGGTCGGCACGGTCGCGGTTGCTTGGTTTCGCGATTTGAGAATAGGCGGCCTTATCGCGACGGCGATGATCATCAATCTGTTGTGCGCGGCATCGGCCGGCGTTGGAATCCCCTTGGCTCTGCGCAAGCTCGGGATTGATCCTGCTTTGGCCGCGACGGTGGTCGTGACCACCGTCACCGACGTGATGGGTTTTTTCGCGTTTCTGGGTCTGGCGACGTTAGTGCTGTCATGACACCGATCAGTGGACATGGGTGACGGCAAACATCGTTGCGGTTGGGCGCTCAACTCTCGATTGGAGATCGATTATCACGATTGCGAGTGGGGCGTACCAGTCAAGGATGACCGCAAGCTCTTCGAGTTGCTCATTCTGGAAGGTGCGCAGGCGGGTCTGAACTGGCGCACCATACTGAACAAGCGGAAGGCTTATCGTGAGGCGTTCGGTAACTTCGATCCGGTAAGGGTAGCTCGCTATTCCGAGCTGGACATTGCTTCGCTACTGCAAAATCCCGGTATCGTGCGAAACCAGTTGAAGATCGCGGCCACGATCATCAATGCACAGCGGTTCCTGCAGGTGCAGCAGGAATACGGCAGCTTCTCGGCCTTTCTCTGGGGCTTCACGGCTGGCGAGTCCATCCAGAACCGCTGGAAGGCCGCGCAGGACGTGCCCAGCCGCACGCGCGAATCCGATGTCCTGGCCAAGGATTTGAAGAAGCGCGGATTCAAGTTCGTCGGCACTACGATCTGCTACGCCTACATGCAGGCGATCGGGATGGTCAACGATCACTTGGTGGACTGCTTCCGCCATTGCGAGATCGCGCGCCTCACGGCGACTGCGTAAGCGGTCTTCTTCGAATTTGCGCCTTGCAATATCGGAACAAATTAGTACTATTGTAGTCCTAATTAGCGAGGGCGCGATGCTGAGATTAAGCAAACTGACCGAT
>JAPSGG010000014.1 GCA_031177845.1 Chromatiales bacterium | reverse complement strand
CATCGACATCGCCCGCGAGCACAAGATTTGGGTCGTGCACGACATCGCCTACGCCGAGATCGTGTTCGACGGCTATCGCGCGCCCTCAATCTTGCAGGTGCCCGACGCCAAGCAGATCGCGGTCGAATTCTACTCGTTGTCCAAAACCTATAACATGCCCGGCTGGCGCGTTGGCTTCATGTGCGGCAACGCCCGGCTTGTGGCGGCGCTCGCGCGCATCAAGTCGTATCTGGACTACGGCATGTTCACGCCCATCCAGGTGGCGGCTATTGCGGCGCTGGAGAGTTCGCAGGATTGTGTTGCCGAGATCCGCAAGACCTACCTGCGTCGGCGTGACACGCTGTGCGACGGGCTCAATGCGGCGGGCTGGGAGGTCGCAAGGCCCAAGGCCACCATGTTCGTATGGGCGCCTATTCCGGAGCCGTATCGCGCGCTGGGGTCGTTGGAGTTCTCAAAGAAGTTACTCGTTGATGCCAAGGTTGCGGTGTCACCCGGCCTCGGCTTCGGCCAGTACGGCGATAGCCATGTACGCTTCAGTCTGATCGAAAACGAGCACCGTACGCGTCAGGCGCTGCGGGGTATCCGCCGTATGTTTCGCGAGGAGCAGCAGACAACGGCGGCGTACACGGCTAAATCCCCCCGGCCCGCACTTGATAAAGGGGGAATTTCTGAGGGAGTACCGAAGTGAATCCGGTCAAGGTCGGCCTATTGGGACTGGGTACCGTCGGCTGCGGCACCGTCAGTGTGCTTACGCGCAACTCCGGCGAGATCAATCGTCGAGCGGGACGAGGAATCGAGATCGTGCTCGCTGCGGTACGCGAGCGGCGGCGCAGCCGTCGCTGCGATGCGGGTGGCATCCCGCTCACGGCCGAACCCTTCGAGGTGGTCGACGATCCGCGCGTGGAAATCGTGCTAGAGCTGATCGGCGGCATAGAACCGGCGCGTGAGCTGGTGCTCAAGGCGATCGCCAACGGCAAGCACGTGGTGACCGCCAACAAGGCGCTGATCGCCTTGCACGGCAACGAGATCTTCGCGCGCGCCCAGGAGCGCGGCGTCATGGTGGCGTTCGAAGCGGCCGTGGCGGGTGGCATTCCCATCATCAAGGCCATCCGCGAGGGGCTAACCGGCAATACCATCCAATGGCTGGCCGGTATCATCAATGGTACCGGCAATTTCATCCTCACCGAGATGCGCGACGAGGGCCGCAGTTTCGGCGAGGTATTGGCCGAGGCGCAGGCGCTGGGTTACGCCGAGGCCGACCCTCGTTTCGATGTGGATGGCATCGATGCCGCGCACAAGCTGACGATCTTGGCATCGATCGCCTTTGGCATTCCATTGCAGTTCGATAAGGTCTACACCGAAGGCATCACCCAAATTACGCCAGAAGACGTAGCCTACGCTGGGGATCTAGGTTATCGCATCAAGCACTTAGGTATTGCGCGACGCGCCAGCCAGGGTATCGAACTGCGGGTGCATCCCACGCTGATCCCGCATCGCCGCCTGATCGCCAACGTTGACGGGGTTATGAACGCCGTGCTGATCATGGGTGATGCTGTCGGTCCGACCCTCTATTACGGCCCCGGCGCCGGCGCGGAACCCACGGCCTCCGCGGTGGTCGCGGATCTTGTGGACGTGGTGCGCGCGCTGACGGCCGACCCGGAGAATCGCGTGCCGCACCTGGCCTTCCAGCCGGATGCGCTTTCGGATACACCCGTGCTGCCGATTGAGGCGGTGGAGACGGCGTACTACCTGCGACTGCGGGCTGAAGACCGCCCCGGTGTGCTGGCCGACATCACCCGCATCCTGGGCGATCTCAATATCAGCATCGAGGCAATCCTGCAGAAAGAACCAGCCGAGGGCGAGATTGACGTGCCGATCATTCTGCTGACGCACAAGGTCGTCGAACAGAACATGATTCAAGCCATCGCGCGCATCGAGCGGCTTCCCGCGGTCCGTACCAAAGTGGCGCGGATCCGCCTGGAGACATTGAAGTAGGCGGTGAGAGTGAGAGAGCATGAGACCGCAAATTCGTTAGAGCACAAGAGTACCAAGGGGAGATGCTGTTTCCCCCTTGCGTGCACTCCAATGCGCGGACGCTCTCATGCTCTCCCGACGCAAACCATCCGAGGAGTCCACCGGTGTCGTTCAAGCAACGTTATATAGGAATCATAAACCGGTACCGTGACCACCTGCCGGTACACGATGACACGCGCATCATCAGCCTGGGCGAGGGCAACACGCCCCTGGTCCGCTTGAGCCACATCTCGCGGGAGCGAGGAGTCGACATCTACGTCAAATACGAGGGTCTGAATCCGACCTGCTCATTCAAGGACCGGGGCATGACGCTGGCGGTGACCAAGGCGGTGGAAGAGGGCAGCATGGCAATCATCTGCGCCTCGACCGGCAATACCTCGGCCTCGGCCGCCGCTTACGCGGCGCGCGCCGGCATTCAGGCCTTCGTGCTGATCCCGGAAGGCAAGATCGCGCTAGGCAAGCTGGCCCAGGCAATGATGCACGGGGCGCAGGTAATTCAGATCAAAGGCAATTTTGACGACGGCATGCGCCTGGTCAGGCAAGCCGCGGAGCACCTGTCTGTGACCATCGTCAATTCCATCAACCCCTACCGCCTGCAGGGGCAGAAGACCGCCGCCTTCGAGATCGTGGAGGAATTAGGCCGCGCACCGGATTATCACTGCATTCCCGTGGGCAATGCGGGCAATATCACGGCGCACTGGATGGGCTACAGCGAATATCAGCAGATCGGGGTTGTCGCAACAAGGCCGGTGATGGTCGGCTACCAGGCAACCGGCGCCAACCCGTTCATCCGCGGAGAGATGGTGGATAAACCTGACACCGTGGCCACCGCCATCCGCATAGGACATCCGCAAAGCTGGAAGCAGGCCTGGATGGCCAGGGAAGAATCAGGGGGCTGGTTCGATGAATGTAGCGATGAGGAAATCCTCGCTGCCCAGAAGCTCTTGGCCTCCCGCGAGGGCGTGTTCTGCGAGCCAGCCTCGGCGATCTCCCTGGCGGGCGCTATGCGCGACGTCAGTCGGGGCAAGATTCCGCAAGGCGCGAAGATCGTATGTACCTTAACCGGTCACGGGCTTAAGGATCCCGATGTCGCAATCCAACAAAGCCGGAAGCCGCTCACGGCGGTCGAACCCAGGCTTGAAGAGATCAAGGCACTGATCTTGAGAGCCGTCGCCTGAACTCGTTTTGCCAGCTGCTCCAGTTGCCGGCTGCTCCAGATATTCCCAGAAGGCGGAATTCAAGGCACCACGACGGTGTCGCCGCTTTGCAGGATGACGTTCTGCTCCATGTTCCTGCCTGCCCGCACCGCCCCATAGTCGAAGGGCATCACGATTTCCCCATTCGGGGTGCGGCGCCGGATCGTGATGGCGTCGCCGTTCGCGAATGGCGTGAGCCCGCCCGCCAGGGTCAGCGCCTGGATGACATCGACATAGCGTCCGAGCGTAAACTGGCCGGGCTCATTCACCTGGCCGATCACGAAGATGCTGTAGCCGGCGACCTCCTGCACCGAGACGGTGACCACGGCCGCCGGGATATACTTCTGCACCCGCTCGGTGATGATGTCGGTCACCATCTCCACCGTCTTGCCCGCCACGTCGACATTGCCCGCCAGCGGAAAGGAAATCCCGCCATCCGGCCTGACCCTCACCTCCCGCTGTAACTCCGGCTCCTGCCATACCGAGATAAATAGCAGATCCTCCGGGCTGATAAAATAGCCGGGCTCGTTGGCGTCGACGGAGGTTTGCTCGATTGCCCCGGAGCCGCCAGGCGGCAGAGGGCTCGTGCTATAGGGCGTAACGCAGGCATTGAGACTGATCACTGCAGCCACTATAAGCAGCATGGCGACGGCCTGCAGCGCAGGCTGCAGCATCCCGGACACGGCCGGCATGCGCCATCGGCGGGGGGGCTTCGCTTTCATATTCGTCCTCGGAATACTACGTTTATCATTTAATACCGCTTTTTGTTTGCGCGGTCGCGGGAGAGTTCCGGCCCGAATGCGAGCGCGGGCCCGGTCGACGAGTCAAAGGGTTTGCAGCGCCCGGCTGCCAGGAAGCCACCTCCAAACCAGGATCCACCCGCCATGCCGGCGGATGGCGTCGCATCGGACAATAGCGCGCAAGCATCTGCATGAACCGCTGCCGCGGAATCAATTCGGCGCCTAGGCTGTCGACGTGGGGTGAGGATAACTGGCAGTCGATCAGCGGATAGCCCCAAGCTTGCAGGTGCCGTACCAAATAAGCCAGACCCACTTTCGAGGCATCCGTTGCCCAGCTGAACATGGATTCACCGAAAAATATCCGGCCCACCGCGACGCCGTATAGTCCCCCCACTAGGCTCCCATCCCGATCGTGCCATACCTCAATGGAATGGGCAAAGCCCTGAGCATGGAGTTGACAGTAGGCGTATAGCATCTCGGGAGTGATCCAAGTGCCGGCGCCTTGACGGCGTGGCGCGGCGCACCCGAGCACAACTTCGCGAAAGGCCCGATCGAAGCTCACGGTATAGGGCTTGTTGCGCAGGGATTTGCGCAGGCTACGCGTGATTCTGAAGTGTGCGGGGTAAAGCACCGCGCGCGGGTTGGGGCACCACCAGAGGATGGGCTGACCCTCCTCGTACCATGGAAAGATGCCGCGCCGGTAAGCACGCAGCAACCGCTTCGGGTGGAGATCGCCGCCTGCCGCTAGCAGTCCATCCGGATCCGTGTGCGCGCTATCGGCCGGCGGGAACGGATAATTCGGATCAAGCGGATCCAGCCATTCGATGCTCACGGCTTGTTACCCGCTGCAATGCAAAGGCTGCTCGATGGCTTCGAAGACATGGCAATGGAACACATCAGGGGCCTGGGAAAAGATCTTTGCGCACATGGCGACGAGACGTGTCGTCCCGTTCGAGACGCTCGATCAGGGGGCATTTTGCCAGATTTGAAGCCTGCCGGAACACCGATTGCTCAGCCGCTGGTCATTCAGCACGATCAACGCGGCGGTTTCGCTGCGTCAGTGGTATGGCGTCTTCGCGATAGGGCGACAGCGCCCACAGCGCCTCGTATTCCTGCTGCATCACGGACTGCTCGCGCCGGCAGAAGTCCGCGAGAACCTCGCGGAACCTGCCGTGCCCGATCCAGTGGGCCGACCAGGTGCGCGTGGGCAGAAAACCGCGACTAATCTTATGTTCGCCCTGCGCGCCGGGTTCGAAGCGCCGTAGCCCATGTCGGATGCAGTATTCGATGCCCTGGTAGTAACAGGCCTCAAAATGCAGGCTATGAAAGCTCCGTTCACAGCCCCAAAAGCGGCCATAGAGAGCCTCATCACTGCGAAAGCTTACTGCGCAGGCCACAGTCCGGCCTGCATGCTCCGCCAGGACCAGCATCACGCGCTCGCCCATGGTGCGTCCGAGCTCCCTGAAGAAGTTTAGGTTCAACGTGGGGACGCCCCACTTGCGGTCGAAGGTATCCACGTAGAACCGGTGCACCGTCCGCCATGTCGCATCGTCGGCCTCGTTGCCGTGCAGGATCCGCATGCGAATACCTTGCTCGGCCACGCGCAAGCGTTCGCGCTTCACCTTCTTGCGCTTACGAGACTGAAAGCCTTCGAGGAAATGATCGAAGTCCCGATAGCTGTTATTGTGCCAGTGGTACTGAACACCCATGCGCAGGATCAGGCTATGATCACGCAGCCGGCGCGTGTCGTCGCGGTCCGTGAACAGCCAATGCACGCCGCTGAATCCTTGATTGTTGGCGAGACCTATGGCCTGTTCGATGAGCAGATCCTGAACCAGGTGGGTATCGGCACTGGGAGCCGCAAGCAGGCGCGGCCCTCGAATCGGCGTGTACGGAATCGATATCACCAGCTTGGGATAATAGCCCAGGCCGCAGCGCTCGTAAGCGGAGGCCCATGACCAGTCGAACACGAATTCGCCATAGGAGTTGGTCTTGACGTACATGGGCATGGCACCTACAAGCCGGCCGCGCGCATCACGCACGAGCAGATGCCGCGGATGCCATCCGAATGCCTCGCCCACGCACCCATGGCGCTCCAGTGCAACCAGGAACTCGTAGCTAAGAAAGGGTTCGTTGTGGCCGCCGAGTTGGTTCCACTCCTTGGCACTGGCGGTATCCAGCGAATCCCTGACGCAGACTTCGAATGATGCGCTGGTGGGCGAACCTGGCCGCACGATATTGCTGCGATTGGGGTAATACTGAGTCATAGGGCATGAAATCCTTTACATGAGGGGTTAGAAGTGCGAAAGTCCCGCCCCTGTTTGGTTCAAGAGTGCGGAGTTGTACCGTATGCCCAAGGTGAAGCCACTCGCAGCCGCCGCCCCGCTTACCAGTCTGATGATGAGGAATGGTGAAATCGCACTCGCCTCATGGCAAACGCTTCTCCACCGAACGATGATGATGTCGGGAGCGAACGTCGCCGCCCTAACCGCTGCCGAACGCCAGGAGTTTTCGCGCATGTACACCGAGAAGACGCAGACGGCGATGGAGTGCATCCAGGTCATGACGCGCGAGATGATTCACTTCAATCAGCAATTCACGATAATGGCTTGGTCGCAGCTCATGACTAGTGGTATGGCAATGGCCTCAATGAACCCTGGCCGCAACCTGGCCGATCCTTTGACTGCGCATGGCCGGATCGCAAATGCGGCTGCGCAGTGCACCGGCGAGGCCATGCAAAAAATGTCCGCAGCTGTGGCGCGGGCGATGACTAGGAGTTTGAAGCCAGTACACACGCGAGTCACCGCGAATGCCAAACGTCTCGGGCGCAGTAGGCGCCAGAACTCATGATCTTGCTTCCAGATAACCATCGACTA
Source organism: Chromatiales bacterium (assembly GCA_031177845.1). Lineage (GTDB taxonomy): Bacteria > Pseudomonadota > Gammaproteobacteria > JACCYU01 > JACCYU01 > JAPSGG01. Next base: position 4,869 of record JAPSGG010000014.1, on the reverse strand, counting down.
ATCCAAATCCTTTTCTGTGTTCAACACCAGCCTGCGGTCGAGTAGATCCGATTACTTGAGGCTGCAGGAGCGTTTATCTGAATCTTTGTCGCTGTTCCCTTGATCAACGGGTGGCAGAGCGTCGTTCGTGGGCGGCAGGGGACTCTTGTTCTAACAGCTGATCCAGATACTTCTCCGCATCCAGCGCGGCCATGCAGCCGCTGCCGGCCGAGGTGATCGCCTGACGATAGACATGGTCCATGACGTCGCCTGCGGCAAATACGCCGGGCACGCTGGTTGCCGTCGCGTCGCCGGCGAGTCCGCTCTTGACCACGATATAGCCGCCTTGCATCTCCAGTTGACCCTCGAAGATGCCGGTGTTCGGTCTGTGGCCGATGGCGATGAATACCCCTTTGACGTCCAGAGTGCTGGTTTCGCCCGTGTCCACTCGCTTGATGCGAGCACCGGCGACGCCGCTATCGTCACCCAGCACCTCATCGAGCACGTGATGCCAGGCGATGCGCAAGTTGCCGACCTCGGCCTTGCTGAATAACTGATCCTGCAGGATCTTATCCGCGCGGAGCTTGTCGCGGCGGTGAATCAGAGTGACTTGGGAGGCGATGTTGGACAGGTACAATGCCTCCTCCACTGCGGTATTGCCGCCGCCGATGACCGCCACCGGCTGGTTACGAAAGAAAAATCCGTCGCAAGTCGCGCATGCCGAGACGCCCCTGCCCCTGAAGCGTTCCTCGGAGGGCAATCCCAGCCACATCGCGGTGGCGCCGGTGGCGATGATCAGCGCATCGCAAGTGTAAGTGCCGGAATCGCCGACCAGCGTGAAGGGCCGCTCGCTGAGGTGCGCGGTGTGAATATGGTCGAAGATGATCTCGGTGTTATAGCGCTGCGCGTGTTGCAGCATGCGTTCCATCAGCGCGGGCCCTTGCAGCCCTTCCGAATCACCTGGCCAATTATCCACATCGGTGGTCGTCATCAACTGGCCGCCCTGCTCGATGCCGGTTATCATCACGGGACTCAGATTGGCTCGCGCGGCATAGATGGCGGCGGTGTAGCCCGCGGGTCCCGATCCGAGGATGAGAAGGCGGCTGTGCTTGGGCTTGCTCATGCGATTTCTCCAGCTTTGGCAATCCCCAGAATTGGAACTGCCCGAAGTCGGACTTCCCGGGTGCGTGCTTGTTCCGCAAGCCAGGCCGTCGAGGACACCACGTCTTCTGCCGTAATCGGCACAGGCGAGATCAGGATGCCCTGTTAAGGAGTGCATATTCTATGGCAAAGGCGAGGCGTCATGCGCATCGGTATTCCCCGTGAGCTGAAGCCCCATGAGGGGCGGGTGGCGCTGATCCCTGCGGCTTGCGCCGAGCTGGCGCGCATGGGCAATGAAGTCTATATCGAGCGCGATGCCGGAGTCAGAAGCGGCTTCGCCGATGAAGCGTACCGCGCAGTCGGCGCGTGGATCTGCGCGGAAGCCGCCGAGCTTTATGCGCGCGCGGACCTCATCGTCAAGGTCAAGGAGCCGATCGATGCGGACCTTGTCCACCTGCGCGCGGATCACGTGCTGTTTTGCTTCCTGCATCTGGCCGCGAACCAGGAACTTGCAAAACGGCTGCGTGACATAGGGCTTACGGCCATTGCCTTCGAGACCGTCCAGGTAGGCGATACGCTGCCACTGCTTGCGCCCATGAGCGAGATCGCCGGTCGCGTGTCGGTGCAGGTCGCGACGCATTTATTGCATCAGCCGCAAGGTGGATCGGGCATCATGCTGGGCGGTTTGCCGGCGGCCGAACGCGGGAGGGTCGTGGTACTGGGGGCGGGTGTGGCCGGAGGCGCGGCGGCGGAAATCGCCGCGGCGCTGGGCGCTAACGTGATTGTGTTCGACGTGCAGCGGGACAAGCTCGCACGCATGCGCGAGTTAGGCTCGAATGTGACCGCGCTTTATGCCTTTCGGCATGACATCGAAGCCGCGCTAGAGAACGCCGATCTGCTGGTCGGCGCGGTGCTGGTGCCCGGCAAGCGCGCCCCGCGCCTAGTCACGCGGGCCATGGTCAAGCGTATGCGGGACGGCAGCGTGATCACGGACATTTCGGTCGACCAGGGCGGGTGCGTCGAGACCACCCGCCCAACGACTTTTGCGGACCCGGTCTACCGAGAGGAGGGCGTGCTGCACTTTACCGTCGCCAACATGCCCGGAGCCGTGCCGCGGACCTCTTCACGGGCGTTGTCCGCCAGTTTAATCAGTTACGTCACGCGCCTGGCGCAGCCGGACTGGGATAGCGAGCCCTCGTTACGGGCGGGCATTAATGTCCGTGACGGACGGTTTGAAAATCCGGTTATACGCGCTGAACTGAACGACGTATAATAAATATTGTCTAGACTTTTCATTGTAATAAGCTTGTGAATTAAGGGAGAATCTTAGGTTTGGCTCAGGCAACGCACAAAAAGCCCAATGCTCGCCCGATCAGCGTCCATGTGGTGCGCGGCATGCGCGAAGGCGCCCTGTTCGTCCTAGTGGCGATCGGGCTGTATCTGCTCCTGGCGCTGCTGACCTACAACCCTCAGGACCCAGGCTGGTCCTACACTGGCAATGGCGGCACCGCCACCAATCTAGGCGGCGTGGCGGGGGCCTGGTTTGCCGACGCATTTTTTTATCTGTTCGGCTATCTCGCATATCTGGCGCCCATCATGGTCATCTACAGCGGCTGGCTGATCTTTCGTGGGCAGAGCCCGTCCGGACAACTGGAGTACGGTGATCTGGGCATTCGCTGGCTGGGCTTCGCCGTGACCCTGGCCGCCGGTTGCGGCATGGCCACGCTGCATTTCAGCGTCGGCGCGCTACCGCTGAACGCTGGAGGCATCCTCGGCGATCTGGTCGGGCACGGCCTTGAACAGGTGTTCAACTTCGTCGGTGCAACGCTGTTGTTGCTGGCTCTGCTCCTGGCGGGCATCACGTTGTTTACGGGGCTGTCCTGGTTGGCATTGATGGACCTCTTGGGCCGGGGCGGTTTAGCGTTGTACAGAGAGACGGTAGGTCGCATCGCGGGACTCTGGAACGCATACCGCGAGAAGGCGCGTGCCGCGGAGGCGATGTCCAAGGAGGAAAGAGCCAAGCCGGCCAAGCGGAAGCCCCCGCGTATCGAACCCGTGCTCGGCGAGACGAAGACCAGCCCGCGGGTCGAACGGGAGCCGCAGCTTCCGCTATTCGTTCCTAGCACCCGGAGCGGCGGTAGTTCGGAGCTGCCGCCGCTATCCTTGCTGGACCCGCCGCAACCGCAGCAGGGCGGCTACTCCGAGGCGGCACTGGAGGCCATGTCCCGTCAGGTGGAGGCGAAACTGCTGGATTTCGGCATCGAGGCCCAGGTGGTGGCAGTGCAGCCGGGCCCAGTGATTACCCGCTTTGAGCTGCATCCGGCCCCCGGTGTCAAGGTGAGTCGCATCACCAGCCTGGCGAAGGATCTCGCGCGCGCCCTGTCCGTGATCAGCGTGCGCATCGTGGAGGTAATTCCCGGCAAACCAGTGGTCGGTCTGGAGATCCCCAACGAGAAGCGCGAGATCGTTTCCTTGAGCGAGATCGTACACGCGCCCATCTATGAGAAATCTGCTTCGCCCCTGACTCTGGCGCTGGGCAAGGACATCGGCGGGCGACCAGTCGCCGTCGATCTGGCGCGGATGCCGCATCTTCTGGTCGCAGGCACGACCGGTGCGGGAAAATCAGTCGCAATCAATGCCATGTTGCTGAGCCTGCTCTACAAGGCCATGCCGGCCGACGTGCGGCTGATCCTCATCGATCCGAAGATGCTGGAGCTTTCCGTATACGAAGGCATCCCGCATCTGCTAGCGCCCGTGGTGACGGACATGAAGGAGGCCGCCAACGCCCTCCGCTGGAGCGTGGCCGAGATGGAACGGCGCTACAAGCTGATGTCGTGTCTGGGCGTGCGCAATATCGCCGGTTTTAATAAGAAAATCAGAGACTCGCGGGAGGCTGGTGAGCCTATCACCGATCCGCTGTTCGACCGCGCTGCGCAACTCGATCCGGCAGCGCCAGCGCCAGCATTGGACACGCTACCTCTGATCGTCATCATCATCGACGAGTTCGCCGATATGATGATGGTGGTCGGCAAGAAGGTCGAAGAGCTGATCGCTCGGCTGGCACAGAAGGCGCGTGCCGCAGGTATCCATCTGGTGCTCGCCACGCAGCGGCCGTCGGTGGACGTGATCACCGGCCTAATTAAGGCGAATATCCCCGTGCGGATCGCCTTTCAAGTCTCGTCGAAGATCGATTCCCGCACCATCTTGGATCAGATGGGCGCGGAACAGTTGCTGGGCCACGGGGACATGCTTTATTTGCCACCCGGCCAGGCGATTCCGGAGCGCGTGCACGGCGCCTTTGTACGCGATCACGAGGTGCACAAGGTGGTCAGTTTTCTCAAGGGGAAGGGCGAACCGGATTACGTGGAAGCGGTCTTGCAGGAACCCGAACCAGGTGTCAACGCCATACCAGGCCTGGAGCCCCCGGCGGCCGGCGAGGGCGAGAGCGACCCGCTGTATGACGAAGCCGTGGCGATCGTGACCGAGTCGCGCAAGGCCTCGATCTCGTACGTGCAGCGGCGGCTCAAGATCGGCTATAACCGCGCTGCGCGCATGATCGAGGAGATGGAGCAGGCCGGCGTGGTCAGTGCGGTGCAGGCCAACGGCGGCCGTGAGGTGCTGGCGCCACCGCCACCGGCGGCTTGATCTTGAGCTCGCGTAAGGGGTGCGGAGCAGACGTGTTTAGCGTAAATTCGCGTGCGGGTACTGGCAGAAATCCCCTGTCGCCTCCCTTTGTCAAAGGGGGGATGGCGGGATTTTTTTGGAGCTTGATTACCCTTCTTCAGATCA
>JAPSGG010000013.1 GCA_031177845.1 Chromatiales bacterium | reverse complement strand
ATCCCCCCTAGCCCCCCTTTGCGAAGGGGGGGAACATGACGCCTTCACCCGCCCTTACGAAAGCGGGCAGCCCTACCCTGCCCCCTATTTTGAAAAGGGGGGAGGCGCGCTCTGCGCGCGGGGGGATTTCGTCAAGAGGGGAAACGCCCGATGGGCGCGGGGGGATTTCCTGTCGCGTGCTCGCACCGCCTTATTGATTGCGGCGACATTGCTGCCTTCACACCCCGCATGGACGGGCGAGCAACCTGTGGTTGCACCTTCTTCCGACTCGCGCGGCGTTATCACGGGTTTGCCCGAAGGTATCGCGCCCTGGTGGCCGAGCCGCTATGGGGTGGACGACCAGCTCGGTACCCTCAACGAGATCACGCCGACGGTGGTGCAGAGCGCGACGAGACTCGTTAAGACCGGCACTGTCGTGGATTTGGGAAGAGTGCTCGATGAAAACACGCCGAAATTCCCGGGCCGCTACTGGCACCAGACGGTGGACGCCTCGGCGCCGTATACCAACCTGCGCCGTCCCGATGCGGTGGGTAAAGGCTGGGGCGAGAACCAGATCAACTGGATCACTGAGATTCAGGCGGGCACGTTTCAGGTAGGCACGCAGCTCGATTCCATCGGTCACATCCAAATCGGCGATCGCTTCTATAACGGGTGGACGACTCGCGACGTTGTGGAGTCGTGGGGTATCAACCGCTTCGGCATGGAGACCGTACCGCCCATAGTCACGCGTGGCGTGCTGATCGACGTGGCGGCTTATAGAAGCGTGGAGCGCCTGGCGAGCGGCGACGTCATCACGCTCGCGGACGTCCGTGGGGCCTTGGCAAGGGAGGGCGTGGAGGTGAGGGCCGGTGATGCGGTGCTGTTTCACACCGGCTGGGGCGGACTATGGGGCAAGGATAAAGAGACCTTTCTCTCGGGCGAGCCTGGCCCCGGCATGGAAGTCGTCGAGTGGCTTTACGCGCAACGCGTTGCGCTCACCGGCGCGGACACTTGGAGCTATGGGCCAGTGCCGGGTGAAGATCCCAAGCGCCCGTTCCTGATCCCGCAGACCATGTACGTCAAGATGGGTTTGTTCGGGCTGGAGAACCTCGCGACGGAGGAACTCGCAAAACGGCAGGTTTATGAGTTCCTGTTCGTGCTCACTCACCACAAGACGCGCGGCTCGACGGCGGCCATCATCGCGCCGGCGGCGGTGTATTGAGCGGTTACGGAGCTGTGGGGACGATATTATGAGCAGGATTTACGACTATCTTATCATCGGTTCCGGCGCGGGCGGCTCGGCGGCGGCATATGCGCTGGCCAAGGCAGGAAAAGATGTGCTCTTGCTCGAAAAGGGTGAGCCGCTGCCCAAAGATGGCAGCACCCTGGACATCGGTGAGGTCATTCGCGAAGGGCGCTTCAAGAGCAAGGAGGCTTGGCTCGATAAGGACGGGCGTAAATTCGAGCCCGAGGAATACTTCAATCTTGGCGGCAAGACGAAGTGGTACGGCGCGGCGCTGCTGCGCTACGACCCGCACGAGTTCGAGGCCGAGCCCGCCTTCCAATGCCTGGGATGGCCCCTCTCGTGCGCCGAGATCGAGCCGTTCTACGATGCGGCCGAGGCGCTGCTCGAGGTTCGACGCTTCGACATCGAACCGAGCCTGAAAGTCATATTTGACAGGCTGCGCAAGAACGGCTCGCCTTGGGAATGCCGGCCGCTCCCCCTAGGATTATCGCCGGACATCACCCGCCATCCGCAAGAGGCGAAGTATTTCGATGGCTTCGCCTCGGTGATCGGACTCAAGGCCGATGCCGAGCACGCGCTGCTCGATCGCGTGCGCTTCCTGCCCAATCTGGATGTTCGCACGGGTGCGGCGGTGCGCGAATTTTTACCCACGCCGGCAAGCGCTCAGCGTCTAGCAGGCGTGAGAAGCGAGGATGGCAGCGAGTTTTACGCGCGCGACGTCCTGCTCGCGGCCGGCGCCTTGCATTCGCCACGTCTCTTGCAGCGGTATGTGGAATCGACCGGCTTGGCGCAGCGACTGCCCAGCTACGCCCAGATCGGGCGCAGTTGCAAGCTGCATCTGCTCACCGCGCTGCTCGCGTTCTCGCCCTCGCTCAAGGCCGACATCCTGCGCAAGACCGCTTTGCTGCTGAACGAGGCGTTTCCCCACAGCAGCATTCAGCCGCTAGGCTTCGATGCGCAGGTGATCGCCACCCTCATGCCTCGTTTTCTACCGATGCGGTTTGCGGACCTGAACGCCAGGCGCGCCTATGGGTTCTTCTTGCAAACCGAGGATGGCTCCGATGAAAAGAACCGCGTGATCGCAGCGCAGGGCGAATATCCGCGGCTCGATTACGACGCGCGGCGCACGCCGTTGTTGGCTTTGGAGCATCGGCGGCTGATCCGAACTTTTCAGCTTTCGCTACTGCGCGCGGGCCTGGTGAGCGTCTACAAACGCATCCCGCTGGCGGGCACGGCGCACGCCTGCGGCACGCTGGTCACGGGCAGCGATCCTAAAACCTCGGTCGTCGACCGCAATGGGAAGGTACACGGGATGGAAAATTTGTACGTGGTCGACGGCAGCATCCTGCCGCGCTCGAGCCGGGTCAATCCCTCACTGACGATCTACGCCTGGGCCTTGCGGGTCGCGCACCTGCTTACAACAAAGGAGAAGGAACATGAATCTGCCAGTGCCGGAGTTCATACGCTTCGGGCGTGAAATCTGCGGCGATCTCGCCCAGGCCGAGCGTCGCGAGTGGTGGCTGGCCAATGGTCTCGGAGCCTATGCCGCGGGCACCGTGGCGGGCACATTGACGCGCCGCTATCACGGATTATTGATTGCTCCGGTCAATCCGCCGCTGGGGCGTTACCTGGTGTGGGCAAAGGCGGAGGCCATGTTGCTGGACGGCGATCGTGAGTGGCCGCTCGCCACCAATCGCTGGCGCGACGGCGCGGTTGTTCCGCAAGGCTACGTACATATCGAGACATTCCGTCTCGAAGGCCGCATGCCGGTGTGGACCTATGCCTTCGGTGACCTGCGATTAGAGATGCGCATATGGATGGAGCCCAGCGCGAACACGACATATATCGCTTACCGGTTGCTGTCGCAATCTACAAGCTTGAATCCCCGGCTGAAGATCAGATTACTGATTAACGCGCGGGATCACCACGGCACTACACAGCTGTGGAACTTCAACCCAGTCATCGAGCATGACTTGGAGCACTTGCGAGTCGTGCATCCGAATTGGTTCGAGCTGCACTTTAAGTGCCGCACGGGGACGTTCCGCAGTGAGCATGTCTGGATCGAGAACTTTTCGCTGCCCGTGGAACGCGAGCGGGGCTTGCCCGATGTCGACAATCACCTGTGCGTGGGCGAGCTGCTACTTAATCTGCCGCAGGGCCAATGGAGCGGCTTGGTTGCAAGCTTGGACGAGAATGCCTCACCGTACGTCGTCGAGGCAATGCGCCGCTTCCGCGCGCACGATGCGGGTGTGCTGGCGCTCTCCGGCGTCGTGAACCCCGAGCTATACAACGCGCCTCCCTGGGTACACCAGCTAGTGCTCGCGAGTGACAGCTTCATATTCAAGCGTCCGTTGGCGGATGCGCCTGCAGGTGAGTCCGTGATTGCGGGCTACCCGTGGTTTGGTGATTGGGGTCGCGACACTATGATCGCGTTGCCAGGCCTCACCATAGCCACCGGACGTATTGAAAGCGCGCGCCAAATCCTCGAGACGTTCGCGCGCTTCATCGACCAAGGCATGCTTCCCAACGTCTTCGCAGGCGATGGCGCGGTGCCCGAATACAACACGGTGGATGCCGCTCTCTGGTACATCGAGGCGTGGCGGGCGTACGTTGAGGCAACTTCGGATCAGGCGGCGCTAGCGCGCGTCTTTCCGGTGCTGCAAGAGATTATCGAATGGCATTGCAAGGGCACTCTCTATGGCATCGGACTGGACCCCAGTGACGGCTTACTGCGCGCGGGCGAATCGGGCGTGCAACTGACCTGGATGGACGCGAAGCTGGGAGACTGGGTGGTGACGCCGCGCATTGGCAAGCCGGTCGAAATCAATGCGCTCTGGTTCAACGCATTGCGCACCATGGTGGAATTCTCAAGGTGCCTCAAGCGCCGGCCCTCGCGCTATGAGTCGCTCGCCGAGCAGACAAAGCAGGGCTTTGCTCGCTATGTGCGGCCCGACGGGCTGGGTCTGTATGACGTGCTCGACGGCCTCGCGGGCGATGACGCGACCGTCCGGCCGAATCAGATTTTCGCCGTCAGCCTCAATTACAGTCCACTTGATCCGAATGTGCAAAAACGCGTGGTGGAAGAGTGCGGACGCGAGCTTCTGTGCTCCTACGGTCTACGCTCGTTGACGCCGTCGCATGCCGATTATCGTGGCGCCTACCTCGGCGGCGTGTGGGAGCGCGACAGCGTATACCATCAGGGGCCGGTGTGGGGCTGGTTGCTCGGGCATTACGCGCTAGCGGAGTGGCGTGTGACCGGAGACGCGCAGGCAGCTCAGTCAAGATTGGAGTCGGTGCGTGATCACCTGCTGGACGCGGGTCTCGGGACGGTGAGCGAAATCTTCGACGGGGCGCCGCCGCATACCCCGCGTGGCGCGCCCAGCCAGGCCTGGTCCGTTGCCTGTGTTCTGGAGGCGTGGTGGCGCCTGGAGCGGGCCAAACGCGCGGCACAAGTCCCGCAGTCGGTGGTTTCTACCCATGCTGCGTAGTCTCGCGAGATCGTCGGCGCAGCCGGAAATCCTGCTTGCCGCGGAGCTGGAGCAGGCAGTCGCCAGGATACAGGTTAAACGCCGGCGGGTATCGCAAGCGCGTAGTCTGCTGGTCGGCATCAGCGGCATAGACGGTGCCGGTAAAGGCTATGTGACCGATAAGCTTGCCGCCGCTCTCACGTCGAGAGACTTGCGAACGGCTGCGATCAACGTAGACGGTTGGCTCAATCTGCCTCACAAGCGCTTCAGCCAGGAGCGGCCCGCTGAACATTTTTATAGGCACGCTATCCGCTTTGACGATCTATTCGCGCAGCTTGTCCTGCCGCTCAAGGACAAGCGTACACACTGCGTCGTGGCCGACTTCGTGGAAGAGACCGCGACTTCATATCGCGCGCATCGGTATGACTTCGAAGAGATCGATGTGATCATTCTCGAGGGCATCTATCTGTTCAAAGCGATCTACCGCCGCCACTTCGATCTGGCGTTCTGGGTGGAGTGCTCATTCGAGACGGCGCTCGAGCGTGCGATCGCGCGCGCTCAGGAAGGCTTGGCGCCAATCGAGACGATCCGAGCCTACGAAACCATCTATTTCTCAGCCCAGCGCATCCACTTCGCCGAAGATGCCCCACGCGCGAGCGCTGACTTCATCATCCATAACGACCCGCAGCTTTTTGTAGGGTGCGCTGCGCGCACGCGGTCACCAGGTGCGCACGGCGCACCTACATCAATGTATCAATATAACGAGGAGAACCGGCCATGCAAGACTACAAGCTGAATCCAGAGCGCCAGCGTCTGGAGCGCCAACGCCAGGGCGCCGAAGACTGGCGCCTGTGGGGGCCATATCTTTCGGAGCGCGCTTGGGGCACCGTGCGCGAGGATTACAGCCCTTACGGCTCGGCTTGGGAGTATTTCGATCACGATCAGGCGCGCTCGCGCGCCTTCCGCTGGAACGAGGACGGCTTGGGCGGCATCTGCGATGAGCAGCAGCGCCTGTGCCTGGCGCTCGCCTTATGGAACGGCCGCGACCCGATCTTAAAGGAACGGGCGTTCGGTCTGACCGGCAACCAAGGCAACCACGGCGAGGACGTGAAGGAGTATTACTTCTATCTCGACGCCACGCCCTCCCACAGCTATCTCAGGTATCTCTACAAGTATCCACAGGCGGAATATCCCTATCGCTGGCTGGTGGAGGAGAACGCGCGCCGCGACCGCCAGGATCCGCCGTTCAACCTACTCGACTCCGGCGTGTTCAACGACAGCCGCTACTGGGACGTGGAGGTGCGCTACGCCAAGGAGAGTCCTGATGAAATCCACATCCGCGTTATCGTCGCAAACCGCGGACCGGAGACCGCGACGCTCTACGTGCTGCCGACGCTGTGGTTCCGCAATATCTGGTCGTGGGGCCCTGGAGTGGACGAGTGGGGCAGTCCTAAAGACGTGGTCAAACCCGCGCTCACCGCGGCCCGCCTTCCTAGCGGTGCACAGTGGACTGTCCGCGCGCAGCACGAAACGCTGGGCGAGTACTTCCTCTACGGACGACACAACGCGGAGCTGCTGTTCACCAACAACGAATCCAACACGAAGCGGTTGTGGCGCGTGCCCTGCTCAACACCTTTTGTCAAGGACGCCTTTCACCGCTATTTGATTAATGGCGAAAAGGATGCCGTAAACCCGGAACTCTCTGGTACCAAGTTCGCCGCCTGCCATGTGTTGATGGTCGAGCCCGGGCAGACAACAACGATTAATATGGTTCTGTCGAAGAATGCGCTGGCGCAACCGTTTGCGAGACAGGAAGCGATCTTCTCCAGGCGAGAGTCGGAAGCAACAGCGTTCTACAACGATCTGCTGCCCAACTGTGCGACCGAAGACGCGAACATCCTACGCCAGGCGCTGGCGGGGATGATCTGGAGCAAGCAGTTCTTCCACTACGACGTGGCGAAATGGCTCGACGGCGATCAGCTGCCGCCGCCGGATGCGCGCAGATGGGGGCGCAACCGTACGTGGCGGCACATGAAAGCGCAGCATGTGATCTCCATGCCGGACAAATGGGAGTATCCATGGTTCGCGGCGTGGGATCTGGCTTTCCATTGCGCCGCGCTAGCCCTCGTCGACGTGGACTTCGCGAAAGACCAGATCGAACTCTTGTTAAAGGAAAACTACCTGCATCCAAACGGCCAGATTCCTGCTTACGAATGGGCGTTCGGCGACGTCAATCCGCCGGTGCTTGCCATGGCGGCGCTGAAGGCCTTCCGCGCTGAACGCGTCCAGCGCGGCAAGGCGGATCGCAATTTTCTCGCCCGCGTCACCCACAAGATGCTGATGAACTACACCTGGTGGTTGAACCGTAAGGACGCGGACGGCAACAACGTGTTCGAGGGCGGCTTCCTGGGTCTCGACAACATTTCGGTGTACGACCGTTCGCAGCCATTACCGCCGGGATATTCGTTGAAGCAGGCCGACTCGACCGGCTGGATGGCGATGTTTGCGCTCAACATGACGGTGATGGCGCTCGAGCTCGCCGCCGAGATGCACGACTACGAGGATGTCGCGATCCAGTGCTATGAGCAGTTCATGGCTATCGCTAATTCCATCGCCGGCTACAACCAGACGGGCTTAACGCTATGGGACGAGAAAGATGAGTTCTTCAAGGATCTGATCGTCGGTCCGGACGGGCAGGGCAGGCACATCGACGTGTTCTCGTGGGTGGGCTTAATCCCGCTGTTCGCCGCGGAAGTGATCGACGAGCGGCTGCTCAAGCAAGCGCCTCGTTTCGAGCGCGCGCTGAGAGGCCATTACAAAGGCACCGTCGACGGACACAAGGTGACGCACTGCCCGATTCAGACCAACGCGCGTGGTGAGCACCTGTTGTCGCTGCTTGGGCCGCACCGACTCAAAGCCGTGCTCGCCCGGGTGCTCAATGAGCGCGAGTTCCTGTCGCCATATGGCGTAAGAGCGGTGTCACGCATACACGCCGAGCGGCGCGACCTCGGCGTCCTTCCGGGCATCGGTCAGGCGCTGATCGAGTACGTGCCCGGCGAATCCAATTCGGGACTCTTCGGCGGCAACTCCAATTGGCGCGGGCCGATCTGGATGCCTACCAACTACGTCCTCGTGCAGGCGATCGAGAAGTTCCACCGGTATTACGGCGAGGGCTTTGCCGTAGCGGCTCCATGCCTGGGAAACAAAAAGCTGAACCTCAAGGAGATTGCCACGCTGATTGCCGAAAGGCTGGTGGACATCTACCGTCCCAACGAGCAGGGTTGGATGCCCGCCTTTCCTAGCGACAGCCCATTTCAGCACGATCCTCACTGGCGGGGTCTGCTTCAGTTCTACGAATACTTCCACGGCGATACGGGCCAAGGTTTGGGCGCGGCCCATCAGACCGGCTGGACTGGCTTGCTCGCCAATCTCGTGATGCGGCGCTATCGCGAGGATATTCCGGCATTCTGGCGGGAACGTCAGGAGGCGACCGCGCCCGCGCGACGCGAGAAGGTCGACGCCGCGATTTTAACTGGAAGCAGCCATGTTGCGGCGTGAGGGCGACAGGGCGGTCGTCGTGCAGTGTACGGGGGGTGAGATTGTGGCACCGTTTTCCCACCTTTCATCCCAGCCTTCGCCCGCCAAAGGGGGAAGGAGCTTAAGCGCGCTAGCGTCGGACAGGTTGAAGAAGCGAACCGGTAATTTGCTTAGAGCTGTAAGTTCGAGTTGGCATTACCTCCGGATAGCCAGCGTCAATCACAAGCGAGCGCTTCAACTATGAACGATGCAGCAAAACGGATCTCCGCGCCTCGTGGTGCGTGGCTGGCTGGGCCAATAGGCCTTTACAGCGATGGGATTCGCCTGATCGAAAAGGTCTACGGCCCCATCGCCGATCTCTTGACGCGGTTAGCGTTAGCTCAGGCCTTCTTCGTGTCGGGCATCCTAAAGCTCGCCAACTGGCAGATAGCGTTAGATCTGGCCCGCTATGAATATCCGGTGTCCTGGATGGACCCGGTGACAGCGGCCTACGTGGGTGTGACGATCGAGTTGTTGTGCCCGATCCTACTGGCGATTGGACTTGCGACTCGCCTGGCAGCGGCACCGCTTCTGATTCTCTCGCTGGTGATACAGCTCAATTATCAGGTACTCGATACTAACCTGTTCTGGGCGGCGCTCGCCGGCTGGTTTGTTGTGCGTGGGGCGGGACCGTTGTCAATAGATCGACTGCTTGCGCGGGGACTCGGTGACACAGCGTTGCCCCTGGCTGCCGCCACGATAAGCGCAGGCCGCTGGATTACGAATCACGTCAAGCCTGCTTACCAGCTCTTATTGCGAGTATGGATCGCGACGGGAGTGACGGCGGCTGCCGCGATGTTGACCGGAAGTATCGATGCAGCCGGATCGGACCCCCTCCGCCTATGGCTGCCGCTCAATGCGCTCGCGCCGCTCGCAAGCGGTATTGGCTTAGCCGCTGCAGCACTGCTCGTGATCGGACTGGCCACACGCATAACGGCCCTGGTGCTGATAGGACTGGTATTGGGTACGGCCATGTCGGACACGCAGATGACCTTTGCACACTGGCTGATCATGGTACTGGCGCCCATTGCGCTTTACGGTGCTGGGCGGTACTCGCTGGATGAATTATTAGACCGCCGCCTGCGCCGCGCTTTTCCGCAGTTGGAAGGAAAGCCTGCCTTCTCACTGGAGGGGCTGCCGCGCGTCGTTATCGTCGGTGCTGGATTCGGCGGTGTGGCTTGCGCGAAGGCGCTGCGGCGCGCCCCTTGCGCGATTACCCTAGTGGATCGTCACAACTATCACCTGTTTCAGCCGCTGCTCTATCAAGTCGCGACGGCCGGACTCGCACCGGGCGATATCGCCACCTCTACGCGCAGCCTCTTTCGCGAGCAGTTCAATACGCGCGTGCTGCTCGGCGAGGTGACCGGGGTGGATGCGGTGCGCCAGCAAGTGTTGCTCGGCGGCGGCGAAACGCGGCTGCCCTACGACTATCTGGTGCTCGCCACTGGCGCCCGCCACAGCTACTTCGGGCGCGACGAGTGGGAACCCTTCGCGCCAGGATTGAAGCAGGTGGAGGATGCAACCGAGGTCCGCCGGCGCGTCCTGCTCGCGTTTGAACGAGCCGAGGCTATCGACGATCCGCAGGAACGGGAGGCGTGGCTTACCTTCCTCATCGTGGGCGGCGGTCCCACCGGCGTGGAACTCGCCGGCGCTATCGCGGAGTTGGCTCGTTTCGGCATGGAGAAGGATTTTCGCCGCTTCGACCCGGCTGCCGCGCGCGTGATCTTGGTGCAGTCCGCGCCGCGCATTCTGCCCACTTTCGCGGAGCGGCTTTCTGCGCGCGCCGAGACTTCATTGCGTCGGCTCGGCGTGGAAGTCTTGATCGGCAGCCGCGTGGAGCACATCGATGCCGAAGGGGTGCTGGTCAGTGGCAAGCGTATCGCGGCGCGCACAGTGCTATGGGCGGCGGGTGTTGTGGCCTCGCCGGCCGCCCGCTGGGTCGGCGCCATTGCGGATTCCGCAGGACGTATCAAGGTTGATGCAGATCTCTCGGTGCCAGAGCAGCCGAACGTCTTCGCCATCGGTGATACGGCGTTGGCCAACGCGTGGAATGGTCAGCCGGTTCCGGGGCTAGGCCCGGCAGCGAAACAGCAAGGCAAGTATGTTGCCTCCGTCATCCGCGCACGAATCGCCGCGAAAAAGGGACCACTGCCTTTCCGTTACCGACATCTCGGCAGCCTGGCCACCATCGGGCGTAAGTCGGCGGTCGCGGATTTCACCTGGATACGCGTCAGCGGTGCGCTGGCATGGTGGCTGTGGGGCTTCGTGCACGTGTACTTTCTGGCCGGCATGCGCAACCGCATCTCGATCGTGTTTGACTGGATGTGGGCGTATCTCACCTTCCGCAGCGGTACGCGCTTGATCACCGGCGGAGTACGTCGCACAGAAGACAGCATGCCGGTTACCGCCTCCCAATCCCCCCTCATCCCTCCCTTTGGCAAGGGGGGGAAACTGCCGCAGGCGGCAGAGGGATTACTGCCACCGAGGGTTCAACATGGCTGAACCGATTGCAACACCTAGCAAGACGATGCCTTTGCTGGTCGCCAGCGTCTATTTGAGCGGATTTCTGCAGGGCCTCACACTGGTGAGCTTCCCGGCGAGCAGCAGCGTACTCAAGACTATGCACGGGTTTACGGACGCGCAGTATGGAGCGATCTTTCTGCCGCAAGTGGCGCTTGCCGTACTCGGGTCGGCGGGTGGTGGAACGCTCGCGCGGAGGGTGGGACTGAAAGCGTTGCTGTGGCTGTCGCTGCTCATCGTCGGCGTCTCACAGTTGCTGCTGGCGGCGACGATGTGGCTTCCGTCTTCAATGGCTTTCGCGGTCATTTTGGTCGGGACCGCATGTCTGGGACTAGGTTTTGGTCTCTCGGGCGCGCCGCTAAACAGCTACCCACCACGGTTCTTTCCGGCTTGGCGTGACACAGCGGTTGTGGCCTTGCACACGGCCTTAGGTCTCGGCCTGGCCGCGGGGCCGCTTTTCGCCGGCTGGGTGATTGCCCATGGCGCGTGGGCCGCCTTTCCGGTTTCATTGCTAGTTGCAAGCCTCGTGCTTGCGTTGGTGGTGATATGGCTGCAATGGCCCAGCATGAACCAACCGGCAGCGATGATTCAGACCGTGCCGGTCATTGCCAATGCTGAGCGGCCGGTCACCAGCGTGAGTTTCTGGGCCTTCTTTCTGATCGCGATTCTCTATGCTTTCGCGGAAGGCACCTTCTACAACTGGGCAGTAATCTATCTGCAGGAGACTAAAGGGCTGCCAATGGCGATCGCGGCGCTTGCTCTTTCGGTATTTTGGGCAGCGATGGTCGCCGGCCGTCTGGCCGTATCGGTCGCGGTGCTGCGTGTTCCCGCGGAACGTATCTGGCTTGCCCTTCCAGTCGTAATGATCTGCGCCTTCCTATTGATGCCCTACGCGAACACGCCGGCGCTGGGCATCGGTCTCTTCGCGCTGGCGGGGCTAGCCTGTTCAGCGT
>JAPSGG010000169.1 GCA_031177845.1 Chromatiales bacterium | reverse complement strand
GTGGTGCTCATGCGGCTCGGCATCGAGCGCGTATGCGGCGGCGAGATTGTAGTGGAGGCTGTCCCCGAGGTCCGTAGCTTGAGTGCCCTCCATCGCGACCGTGTACAGTAGGCTGGCGTGCAGTGACAAGCTGTCCCACGTCTGGCTGTGAGCGATGCCGAGGAATGGATCCCATGATCCCGAGCCTGGCTGATGTTCCGCCTCAAACTTGCCGCTGGCGTGTTCCTCCTCGTCTTCTGCCCCGTGTCCATGATCGTCCCCATCGGCCTCGTCGATGGTTTCGCCCTCATCGCCGGTCGGCGCTTTGATTCCCGCTATCAGCGCGGTGTACGCAGCCGGGTCGGGATCGTGCAGAAAACTGTATCGGCCGTATACGCGCAGATCACCTAGCCCTTCGCTGTCGCCCAGCTCGGTGACTTCGTCCGGTGCGCCGTGGACATGGGCGGGCTCTCGAATGTTAAAACGCTGCACATAGGGAAGGCTTGCGCCCAGTGTGAAATTTCCGGTGAGGCCATAGCCGGCGTTCAGGCTTAGCGTCCACAGGTCGTCGACGCTGTGCACGTGTTCGTGAGCCTCGCCCAATTCGCGTAGCCTCGTATCGGGGATGTCATCCATGTTCTGATATTCCGCTCGCAGACCGGTGCTTACCGCGCCTTTTTCGATCGGGGCCGCGGACAGGGCCGTGATGGGACCGGCCGTCCCTACGCCAAGTCCTAGACTCGGGTGGTCGGCATAGGCAGCTGGGGCGGCCAAGTACAGGCACAGCGAAACGGCCTCAAGTTTCTTCGTGTTCCTCCAAGTCACGACAATGCTTCCCTATCGTATAGGCTGGATGTGGGGATTTGGGAGCAAGCGGGCGGACGCGAGCTCGGCGCCAGAAGATCAGGGCACGCCAGGCCGCACGCGGGGTTGAAGTATGGCCAATGCTCGATTGGATCACAACTGAGTCTGCCAATCTGGTTATCGCGTTAGAAGCACAATTAGATCGCGCACCGGTTAAAGATTGCCTTGCGGTATCCGAGCGCGCAAAGAAAACCCCCGCTACAGGAGCGGGGCAACACATCTAGAAATTAATCACCGCTCGGAAGCTAAGCATCAATTCAGTTGAAGCCGGGATCTGGTTGGTAGGTATCGGCACCGATGTGCTTTAGACCGGCACGCGCGCACGCTTCATCGAGCGCAACCCCAGGCGCGCCGCCGACCCCGATGCCGCCGACCACCTCTCCGCCAATAGAGACCGGAAACCCACCTCCCAGAAGCAGGATGGAATCGTTTATGTCTCCCAAGGCTCGCAACTCCGGCCTTTGGCTAACCAAGTCTGCGAGTTCGCGGGTGGGCACGCGGAGACTGGCCGCGGTATAGGCTTTACGCCTGCTGCTGTCGACGGTGTGGGGCCCTGCGCCGTCGCCACGCACCAAGGCTTTAAGCACGCCCGCGCGATCAACCACGGAGGCACTAACCCGGTACCCATCATGCGCGCATTCTCGTTGGGCCTGCGAGGCCGCCTGCACAGCCAACTCAAGCGGTAACATGCTCTCCTTCGGCAGCTCCTCGGCCAGCACTTGCACGCCGAGGCAGAACCCGCATAACGCGAGCAGCCGTGCGCCGTCATGGCCGAGCCAGACACCGTGATTACACATGTTGACCTCCCACGCACTATTGATGTTCGGGATACGTGGCCTTGCATCATTTCGAGGAGCTCAAAAGCCTATCCGATTAGCCGGCGGGTGAACAACCCTACCCAGCGCTAGATTCTTAATCAAGGCGTGCCGCGAACTAGGTATTACCACATGGCTGAAGATCATCCGCGCTGGTTTTAGTGAAGAAGAAAAACGTCTGCATGCGCGCAAGCTGAATCTGGCGCGCAGACACCTCAACCAAGCGCAGCGGCGCGAACTCATCGAGGCGCAGCTAAGGGAGACGCTGGACAAGTCGGATAGACAGATTGCGGAGGCGTTGGGGGTCAGCAACAACACGACCAGCAGAATCCGCCAAGACATGGTCGCGTCAGGTCAACTGTGCGATTCGCACAGTTGGACCGGCAAGGACGGCAAGATCAGATCCCGCAGGACCTACCGCTACATCGATGAATCACCTGTAGGGCAAAGCGCGATCCTCTCTGGTGCCAAAGAGATCAAGCGGGAACAGTGGATCGCGCGAATCGCCGACCGAGAGGCCAAGACATAAACGCTGCCAATTGAAGCGACATGCTGAGCCACCAACATTCATGTGCTACCGGCTCAACCTGCCTGCCAGCCACCACAGCGCGCAGTTGAGGCGCAGGCGCTAGGCGGAATAACCGATGCGAAGGCTGCGGGCGCGCAAAGGCCCCCGCTTCTTTAGCGAGCCAGATAATCGCTCTCGCATTCCGCCACCCGGTCCATGTAGCCAAAGGCGCTTCATCAATTCTGCGCCGATGACATTACTAAACGACGAGTCCGCCCAACGATGAAGCTCACCGGCGGCAATGGAGCGCAGCGGAATTGCCGTCCGGTGCAGCGCCTTGGTAGAGCGCTGGTATCTTTGACTCACTGTGCCTCCAGCATTGGCAAGCCCTGTAGACGCAAGAACGTGAGCTTGTCCCAATACCCGCGCTGAAACACGATCTTCCCATTCACGACGTGAAAAAAGCCGCAGCCTCGTAGACCGAGAGGGTCGCGCCATTCGAGAACAGCCCACTCTCCCTCTTGGAAAATGTGCTCAACGATGCAGACCATCTTGGCATTGGCGAATCCCGTTGCAAACATCTCCCGGATGGCATTGCGCCCGATAACGGGCTCCTCGGCTACTTGATGGTTGGTTGCGTCTTCGCTGTAGCAGTCCGCAAGTGCATCCGCGTCGCCACGGTTGAAAGCATCGACCCAAGACCGAACAAGTTCGCGGGGTTCCATATGCGCTCTAACGACCAGCTCAGCCGCGAGGCCCGCAGGGTCCCTTAGATCATTGGCCGACAAACGGATTGCCTATGGCGCGGGTCCCCGAGTGCTCCTGAGACCCCGTTGCATAGGTTGATGTAACTGTGGTCTTCGTTGTCGTGCCGTTTTCATGTTTGATCTTCATGGTGTGCTCCTGTTGGTAGATTGATGATTAGATTAAGGGTAGCTCATAGATGGCGCGGTGCCATGCGTCCCGTATCACTGCACCATTGGCATCCTTCCCCTGAGCGGCGCGGGCAGGCGGAAATGCTCTGTGTTTCTTGTTCCGGCGTATTGCTTCGCTTTTGCTCGTATTACCGGAATAAGAATAACTCCTTCCGAAACGGCAAACTCAGTGCTGCCCATTAGTGCATCCACGCCCTGGCGATCGCCGCGGCCGGTGTGATGTACCAGCGTCACTTGCGCGCCTGACTCACGCGCCAAGGCGATAAAGGGCTCCAGCGCTGTGGACACCTCGGAATAGCTATTGCTATCCGTCATGCGGGAGAGCCTCCGACAGCATCGACCAGTCATATGCGGCGGGATCGGAGTCCGATGCGCTCACTAACAGCAGCCGATCATCAATCCAGGCGTGCGCTAGATCCCAGGCACCAGCTCCCGCCAAATCCCATAGAGTAGAGATGCTGGCCGTCAGGTGAAGGGCCCCAGTAAGGCGGCCAGGTAGCAGGATGCGCCAGGCGTTCGGTGAGCTGGCGGGCATATGGTGGACAGCGACGCCTCACAACCCGGGCTTCGTCAGAATCCGGCGGCCGCAGCCAGGTAGCGGTAGGCGGTCTCCCATACCGAGAAGGTGTCCTGGCACATGTCGGCCATAGTAGCACCACTGTTCGCACGCCACTTGACCGGCTCCCTGCCAGCACGCGTCAACAATACCTGACCCTCATACGGCAGCCTCGGTCCGTTGCGCCTGGGTCCGTGCCTTCCGCTTCCTTGAGCTCAAACATCCGCACCAGGTCGTCGCTGTAGCCCTCGGCGATGGATCTCTCCCTAAGGGTCAGATCTGAGTAGGACTGATCCATATTCAAGAGCTCGCGCAAATCGTCTACGGCTTGCAGGGCGGCCATCGTTGCGCGGTCGGCATACCTCATCAAGCCGTCAACCAGGTCGTCTGGATCCAGCAGGCCATGGAATAGGCCTAAGGCCTTCTTCATGTGCCTTTACTGCCGTCATCGCCGCCATGATGCCCTTGAAGATCTTGAAGATCTCGACGTACGTCTTGCGACGGTCGAAAGCTGGCGCAGGGGTGGTGTCCTTGCTGTTGTAAAGCTCGCCCGCGAGGGCCGCTTCGATTACTTGCTCGTGGAGTCGACAGGGATCTCGGAGCCGCTGCCAGTCGCGGAGCCTTGCTTGGGTCGGCGGACGGTTCTAACCTTTCCGCTGCTTCCGCCTCCGCAGAAGAACTGATTGCCGCCATCGGACTCGAGCCCCGAAACGCCCACTCCAGGCGGCATCTCGAGCCTCTCCAGGACCTCTGCCGTATGAGGATCGACTCGCCTCAAATCGCTATCGTCACCTTCCCAGGTGCCGTGCCAGAGCTCTCCGTCGATCCAGGTGACCCCGGTGACGAAGCGGTTGGACTCGATGGTGCGAAGAATCGCCCCTGTCTGGGGATCGACTTGATGGATCTTCCGGTCCCGATACTGCCCCACCCAGAGCGTCCCTTCGGCCCACGCGAGCCCCGAGTCACCGTCGCACGCCTGCGGGCGTGCCCCCGATGGCATATTGTCCACGATGTTCTCGCGCGCTAACAGCTCCAGGTTCAAGGCCCGACGGATCAGGCGCTGCGTCTCCCGATCCTTAGCCCCCATCTGAGCCACTCTAAGCAGGCCCATCGCCCAGTGCGCAACCGGCACGCGATCCAATACCCGGCCGATCATGGCCGGATCCGTTCACTCTGTGATCGCGCGAATCACGCGGCACGGATTGCCCGCGGCGAATACTCCCTCGGGAATGTCCTGTGTGATCACGCTCCCGGCGCTGATGACGGCGCGCGATCCGATTCGCACGCCCGGCAGGATGATCGCCCCTCCACCTACCCACACGTCCGATCCGATCTCCACCGACTTCCCGAACTCCTCTCGCCGCCGCCGCTCGGCGTTGAATG